>DAISKN010000738.1:0-3560 GCA_036820975.1 Acidobacteriota bacterium
CGACGATTGGCTCGAGGCGGCCGGTCTGCAGCGGCGAGGCTGAATCGGTCACGCCGAAGCGCGCCGGATTCGCTCTCGCGAGCTCGTCGAGATCGTCGTTTCGCGGCTTCGTCGGAACGAGACCGTCTTCCTCCATCCGGAGGGATTCGACAAGTGAATGCGACGAGGCCCGCGCCAGTCTCGCGGACTCCTGAGCTATCCACGACGGGACACTCGTGCTGTAATAGGCCGCGAGGTGAGCCATGCGGGTTGACGGTTGGAGGATCTGGAGGGCGATTCCGATCGCCGCCCTGACGCTTTCGCCCGGAAGTCTCCGGGCCGACGATCCGCCTTCCGCCGCCTGGCGCCAATGGGGTGGGCCGAATCGCAACTTCGTCGTCGAGGCCGCCGGGCTCGCGGAGAAATGGCCGGACTCGGGGCCGCCCGTACTCTGGAGCCGTCCCCTCGGCACCGGGCATTCCGCGATCCTCGTCGACGAGGGCCGGCTCTTCACCATGTATCGGGTGGGAAACGGGCGAGCCAAGCAAGGTCCCTGGGAAGCCGAAGAGCTCGTGGTCGCCCTCGACGCCGGGACGGGGGAGACTCTCTGGGAGTACCGGTACCCCTCGAAGCACGCGGACTTCAATTTCGGCGCGGGGCCGCACTCGACCCCCATCGTGGTCGGCTCCCGCCTGTTCACCTTCGGCACCAACAAAGAGCTTCACGCCTTCGACAAGCGCTCGGGGAAGTTGCTTTGGTCGCACGACCTGGTGAAAGACTTCGGCGCGCCGTCGCTCCTCATTCGACCGGTGGTGAAAGCAGGCTACGGCTGCAGCCCGCTCGCATTCGAGGACTCCATCATTTGCAGCGTCGGCGGACCGGGTCAGTCGGTAATGGCGTTCCGCCAGGGCGACGGCGCCGTCGTCTGGAAGAGCGGCGACTTCCTGACCTCGGAGGCGCCGCCCATCCTCATCGAGCTCGCGGGGAGAACCCAGCTGGTGATCTTCGGGGGCGGCACCGTCCAGGGGATGGATCCCTCCTCGGGGAGAGTTCTCTGGTCGCATGCTCACGACCCGGGAAACGATCTCAACTGCGGCATGCCTCTCTGGGGCCAAGACGACATCCTGTTTCTTTCCTCGGCCTACAAGGCGGGAAGCCGCGCGCTCCGGCTCCGGCAGGAAGGTGACTCCACGTTCCCGGAAGAAGTCTGGTACAACACCCGCGCGCGGTTCATGTTCCTGACTTCGCTCCGAATCGGCGACACCCTCTACGGAACCGCGGGCGATTTCGGCCCCGCGTTTCTCACCGCGCTCGACGTCGAGACCGGCGAAATCCTCTGGCAGCATCGCGGGTTCGGGCGAGCGAGCCTCCTCCAGGCGGGAGACAAGACGATCATCCTCGACGAGGACGGCGACCTCGCCCTCGCCACGATGACCCCCCAGGGCGTCACCATTCACTCCGAAGCCAAGTTGTTCGAGACGACGTCGTGGACCGTGCCGACGCTCGTGGGAACGACTCTCTACGCGCGCGACCGGGAGAAGATCGTGGCGCTCGATCTGGGAGCGAATTAGCCATGGTGCACCTCGGGATTCTTCTCGTTGTCGCACAGACCGCGGCTCCGGACGTCACCGGAACCTGGAAACTCGATGCGACGCGAAGCCGCATCGCGACCGAGGTCGGCTGGCCGGGCCTCATCGGAGCCGGAGCGCCCGACCGGCTCCACATCACGCAGGCGGCGAACGGCACCCTCGTCGTCGAGAGCGAGATCAACGAGAGCCACGCGCGGATCTACATACCAGGCCGCAGGAGCGCGACTCCCGTGGCTCAGACCAGCACCATCACCATGACCTCGAGATGGGAGGGCCGCGCGCTCGCGAGCGAGGGAACGCTGGTGCCTCCTTCGGGAGATCCCTCGGTGGTGAAAGAGAGACTGGTCCTCGGCGACGACGGCCGGACGCTCGAAGTCGAGATCTCGACTTCGGGACCCGGCGGCACGAAGGCGAGCACCCTGACGTACCATCGGACGGACGCGGTGGATCCTTGCGAGAAATGGCCCACGCCCTGCAAACCCCCGGGGAGCTGAGCTTCGGAAAGGAACGATCCCATGCGACACCAACCTGCGATCTGGCCTATTGCGGTCGCCGTCTTCTTCTCGGCGGCTGCGATCTCTCGTCCCGCGCAGCAACCGGAGGCGCCGTGGCCCGGTCTCGCGCGGACCCGTCCGACGGTGATGGGACGAAACGGGATGGTGGTATCGGCGCATCCCCTCGCCAGTCAGGCCGGGGTCGACGTTCTCAAGAAGGGCGGCAACGCCTTCGATGCCGCGATCGCCGTCGCCTCCACTTTGAACGTGGTCGAGCCCATGATGTCGGGAATGGCCGGCCTCGGAACGGCGATTCTCTACGTCGCCGAGACCAAAGAAGTGCGCGTGCTGGAGTTCGGCGGCACGGCGCCGAAGGCCACGAACCCAGCGGACTATCGGCAGGGTTCTCCCGACTGGGCGCGCTCGCGCCGCGGCATCAAGTCCATCCCCGTGCCGGGAAATCTCGCCGGGTGGTTCGAGATTCACCGGACCTACGGGAAGCTGCAATCGAAAGACGTCTTTCAGTCCGCGATCGACTACGCGGAGAACGGCTTTCCCGTATCCGCGTTTCTCGCGACGGTGCTCCGGGATCACAACAAGGACCTCGAGCTCGCCAAGGGATTCACCGGGATTCCCGAGCCCGTATCCGGCTTCACGCCGAGCGCCGCCGCCATCTTCCTCAAGGAGGGGAAGGACCCGTACGGCTCTTCGGAGATCCTGGTGCAGAAGAACCTCGCCGCCACCTACCGCAAGATCGTGGACGGCGGTCCGGGCGTCTTCTACAAGGGCGATATCGCGAAGGCGATCGTGGCGGAGATGGAGCGGCATGGAGGGCTCATCACCCTCGATGACCTCGCGGGGTACGAGCCGGAGTGGCTGGAGCCGGTCTCTCTGACGTACCGGGGCCGCTACCGCATCGCGACCGCTCCGCCTCCGGCGAGCTCGTTCGCGGGTCTGATGAAGCTCGCCCTCATGGAGGGATACGACGTCGCGGCGCTCGGACACAACTCACCGAAGTTCCTCCATCTCTACGCCGAGGCGGTGCGCCTCGCGAAGTTCGACCGCATGCGGTACTCGTCGGATCCCCGGTTCGTTCCGGTACCGGTGTCGCGCCTGCTCTCGGAAGCCTACGTCGCCGAGAAGCGCAAGGAGGTGAGTCCCGAGCGCGCCGTTGCCTTCGAGCCGCCCAAGCCCGACATGATCTCGGACAAGGGGCAGCACACCACGCACCTCGCGGTCGCCGACAAGGAAGGAAACGTCGTCGCCATCACCCAGTCGCTCGGCCACATGTTCGGATCGAACGTGATGGTGGGAGACACCGGTCTCTGGATGATGGACGGCATGTACTGGTTCGACTACGACCCTCCCGGACTTCCGAACGACGTCGCGCCGGGGAAGCGCGTTTCTTATCCGATCATGCCCACCATCGTGCTCGAGGGCGGAGAGCCGGTTCTGACCGTCGGGAGCCCGGGCGGCATCGGCATCGTCGAGACCGTTC
>DAISKN010000739.1:0-3553 GCA_036820975.1 Acidobacteriota bacterium
GGATAGGACTGCTCCAGTGCTCTCGCGTGGGCCTTCATCGCGGCCTCGGCGTTCTCCGGACTGACGCCCGGTTTCAGCCTGCCGAGGACGGCGAAGGAGGGCTGATCCCGCGGAGTGTAGAAATCGACGAATCCGGGCCAGAGCTCGGGAAGAAGAGCCAGCGGAATCCAGAGGTCGACCGGCCGTCCGATGGTGGTTCCTCGGAAGCCCCTTTGGGCCACACCCACGATTGTCAGGTCACGCCCGTTGACCCGGATCGTTTTCCCCAGGACTTCCGGGTCTTTCTCGAAGCGGCTCTCCCACAGGCGGTGGCTCACGATCGCGACCGGCGCTCGCTCCTCATCCTCGGACCGGACGAAGCTCCGACCCGGCCGCGGCGGGACCCCGAGGACGTCGAAGAAGCTCGAGCTGATCAGATCTCCCTGAAGGCGCTCCGTCGCCTCGCGCGCGCGGACGCTGAAGGTGAACTCCGCCTGCGCCGCGAGGTCGGTGAACACCTGCTGGGCGCGGCGGAAGTCCTCGAAGTCCGGCTTCGAGACACCGTTCGGGTCGCCCTCACGGCCCGACCCGATCCAGAAGAGGTCCTCGCTCTTCACGACGGGGAACGGACGGAACAGGAAGGCGTCGATCAGGCTGAAAACGGCGGCGTTCGCCCCGATTCCGAGGGCGAGGCTCGCGATCGCCGCGGCGGCGAGACCCCGGCGCCTTGAAAGCCACCGTAGAGCCAGCCGACAATCGAGAGCGATGCCCCGCACGGAAGACATCATAAATCGCGGACGCTGGAACCTGAAGCATCGCGACGCCGAGTTCCTCGGGGAGCCCGCCCCGTTTCTCATCGAGTGCCGGCGGCATCTCCCCCCCGGGCGGGCGCTCGACGTCGCCTGCGGTCTCGGCGCGAACGCCCTCTACCTCGCGGAAGAGGGTTACCGGGTGGAGGCCTTCGATTGGAGCTTCGAGGGACTGAGAAAGCTCGCGGCCGCGGCGAAAGAGAAGACCCGGCACATCGGAGCGGTCGCCTGCGACGTGACCCGCTATCCCCTCCCGCGCGAGCGCTACGACGTTCTCGTGTCCTTCCGGTTTCTCGAGCGCGCTCTCTTGCCTTCGATGGTCGAAGCCCTCAGACCCGGAGGGGCTCTCGTGATCGAGACCTTCAACCGGCGCTACCTCGAACGGCGTCCGGATTTTCCGAAGGAGTACTGCCTCGAGGAAGGAGAGCTTCTCGCCGCGTTCGCGGCTACTCTCCGGGTCGCCCGCTACCAGGAGCTGCCGCGGGAGCCTCACGCCTCTCTACTAGCGTTCCGATGATCCAGAGCGGCCCCACGAGGAGCTGCCGCAGGTTCTCGAAGAACGCGGGCGCCTTCTTCTCGTAGAGGAAATGCCCGATGAACTGGAGCGCCCAGCCGAGGAGGAATCCCGCCCAGAGGAGCGTCGAGGAAAGGCCGGGAGCGAGCGCCGCGGAGATCAATACGAAGGCGGCGAAGGGCACGGTCAGTCGGAGGCTCAGGCGCAGATCGTAGAGAACGGCGCCGAGGGCGACGGCCGCCGCGAGCGCCCAGCTCACCTTCCACAGGAGGCCGACGAGGGTGAAGACGATCATCGGGATCCCGATGTAATGACAGAGCTTGTTCGTCGGGTGGCGATGGTAGGACCCGTACTCGTCGAAGAGCCGCGAGAGATCGGAGGTCATGGCGGGGAATCGTCTCACCTTCGAAGCCCGCGGGCAACTCCACTTAAATCCCGCCCCCGCATAGGCTTCCCGTTCCGCGTGGTATTATGTCTCGACCAATCCGGGAGCTCGTTTGGTCGTTTTGGAGGTGGAAGCATATGGCGAAGGATTCGGAGGCGGCCCAGAAGGAAGAGGCTCACATACCTGGCATCGACTACGACCCAGGTCAGGAGGGGCCGGCCTCCTATTCCATGATCGAGCCGCGGCTGAAGCAGATCTACGCGCAGTTCTACAAGGAGACCTACTTCACCGACAAGAAGGCGCTCGACACCAAGACCCAGGAGCTCATCGCCCTCGCGTGCTCTCTCGTGGCGAAATGCGACGGCTGCATCGACGGCCACGTCAAGAAGGCGCTGAAAGAGGGAGCTACCAAGGAAGAGATCAGCGAAGCGATCGTGATCGCCATCGGCATCAACGCCGCCGCCATCGTGGACATGACGGACCGCGCGGCGGGGAGAATGGGGCTCAACCACTTCCCCGCGAAGCCCAGCCGGAAACCTTGATACGGGGAAGAACGCAAAGTGGCAAAGGCGCGAAGAAGAAAAGACCCAAGACGAAGGGGGATAAGGGAGATAGGAGGAGATAGGGAGATTAAGACCAGGAACGAATTTTTCTTTTGATTCATCTCCCCATCCCCTCCTATCTCCACATCCCCCGTCTTACACTCTATCTACTATTGATTCCCCCTTGCGCCCCTTTGCGCCTTTGCGTTCTTCTGGATTCCCTGCCTTGAGCTCACGAGGGATCCGGTGTGTCGCCCGGGTCGCGGTTCTCGATGCCGTGGCGTTCCAGCATGCGGTAGAGAGTCCGCCTGTCGATTCCCAGGATCTCCGCGGCGCGGGTGCGGTTTCCCTCCACCCGGCCGAGCACGTGGACGAGGTAGCGTCTTTCGATCTCGTCGAGCTTCGGCAGCCCCTCGAACAGTGACTCCTCCACCCTCGGCTTCGGTTCCCGGAACTTCTCCGGAAGGTCCTCGGCTTCGACCATCCGGCCGCGGCTGAAGAGCGCGAGCCGCTCGATGGTGTTCTCGAGCTCTCTCACGTTTCCCGGCCAGGGGTAAGCGATGAGCCGGTCGAGCACCCTCGCGGAAAGCCGCGGCGAGGCCACGCCGTTCGCCCTCATGCGGCGAACGAAGTGCGCGATGAGCTTGGGAATGTCCTCGGGACGATCCCTCAAGGGCGGCACCAGAATGGTGACCACGTTGAGCCGATAGTAGAGATCCTTTCGGAACCGGCCCTCGGAGACGAGGGTCTCGAGGTTCTGGTTCGAGGCGGCGATCACCCGCACGTCGGTCGCGAGGCTCCTGGTTCCCCCGACGGGGGTGCACTCCTCCTGCTGCAGCACCCGCAGGAGCTTCACCTGGAGCGCGGGGCTGGTCTCGCTGACCTCGTCCAGGAAGAGCGTTCCGCCCCGGGCGGCGTGGAACAGCCCCTCCTTGTCGGCGATGGCGCCGGTAAAAGCGCCCTTCACGTAGCCGAAGAGCTCGCTCTCGAGCAGCGTCTCCGTCAGCGCTCCGCAGTTGACGGCGAGAAACGGCGCCGCCGCGCGCGGACCCTTCGCGTGGATGGCGCGAGCCACGAGCTCTTTTCCCGTCCCGCTCTCGCCCTGGATCAGGACCGTGGTCTTCGACTCGGCCACTAGAGCGATGCTCTTGTAGACCGAGAGCATCTTCGCACTCGCCCCGATGAGCGCGTCCTCGGGCTCACGCCGCTGCGCCGTCTTCTCGTTCTCGGCCGAGGGCTCCGGGCTCCTCGAGGAGAGCGCGCGGCGGATGCACTGACGCACCCCTTCCACGTCGAAGGGTTTGCTCACGAAGTCGAACGCCCC
>DAISKN010000740.1:0-3544 GCA_036820975.1 Acidobacteriota bacterium
CGCGCGCCTGTGGTTTCCTCCCGGAGAGCGCGCTCTCGCCGCCGGCATCTTCAACGCGGGGGCCACGGTGGGCGCGATGCTCACGCCCGCGATGCTGCCTCTCTTGCTCCATGCCTGGGGCTGGCAGGCGGCGTTCTTCGCGACTTCGGCGCTCGGCTTCCTCTGGCTCGCAGTCTGGCTGAGACGCTACCACGACCCCGAGGATCATCCTCACGTGAGCCGGGAGGAACTGGCGCACGTGCAAAAGGAAGGGGAGCCCGAACCTTCGGCCCTTCCGTACTCGCGCGTGGTCGGTCTTCGCGTCACCTGGGCCTTCACCATCGCCTACACGCTGACCGTGCCCGTGTTCTGGTTCTATCTGTTCTGGCTTCCCCCGTTTCTGAACCGGCAGTACCAGCTCGGCATCAGCCTCGACCAGATCGGCCTTCCGCTCATCGTCATTTATCTCAGCGCGGATCTGGGAGGGATCGCGGGCGGAGGCCTGTCCTCCTACTTCATCGCGCGCGGTACGGCGCCAGTCAAAGCGCGCCTCGTCGCGATGCTTCTCTCCGTCCTCTGCCTGAGCCCCATCGTCTTCGCTTCCCGCGCCGGGAGCCTGTGGATGGCCGTCGCCGCCATCTCGATCGCCCTCGGCGCGCACCAATCCTGGATCACCAACATGTACGGCCTCCTCGCGGACGTGACTCCCCGGTCGATCCTGGCGTCGGTGTTCGGGTTCGGAAGCATGGTCGCCTCCGTGGGCGGGATGTTCATGACCCAGATCGTGGGGTATGTTCTGACGGCGACGGACGAGAACTACGGAGTGCTCTTCACGCTCATCCCCGCGACGTACTGGGTGGCGCTCGCGTGGATGTACGGAATGGCGCCCCGCGGGAGGGAATAGAGCATGGTTCTTCTGGCCCTTGTCTTGGCGCTTTCGTCCATCCAGGAAACGTCCCCGGTCCGCCAGGTCGACGCACGGCGGCTCCGGGAAACGCTCCAGAATCTGAGCGAGTTCGGGCGGAATCCGGAAGGCGGCGTGACGCGCCTCGGTTTCTCGGAAGCCGACCTCGCCGCGCGCGGGTACGTCTCGGGGCTGATGCGGGAGGCGGGGCTCGAGGTGCGAGTCGATCCTGCCGGGAACCTCTTCGGCCGGCGCGCCGGCTCGGAGAATCTTCCCGTCCTGCTCTTCGGCTCTCACATCGACTCGGTGCTGCACGGGGGAAATTTCGACGGAAACGTGGGAAGCATGGGCGCCATCGAGGTGAAGCGAACTCTCCGCGATGACAACGTCCGGACCCGGCACCCCCTCGAAGTGGTGATCTGGTCGAACGAGGAAGGCAATCACTTCGGCCTGGGAACGCTGGGCTCCGGCGTCGCCGCGGGAACTCTAGGACCCGAGATCCTCGAGCGCAGGGACGACGACGGCCTGAGTCTCGCGGACTGGCTGCGCCGCTACGGCCAGGACCCGGCGCGTCTCCTCGAGGCGCGGATTCCGGAGGGCTCTCTCGCCGGATATCTCGAGCTCCACGTCGAGCAGGGTCCGAATCTCGACGAGCGCGGAATCCCGATCGGAGTCGTGCAGGGAATCGTGGGACTCGAGCGGTGGATGTGCGAGGTCCGGGGTTTTGCGAACCATGCAGGCACGACCCCCATGGATCGCCGGAAGGACGCCGTAGCGGCTGCCTCCCGGCACGTGCTTGCGGTGCGCGACGTGGTGCAGGCGGAAACAGGCCGACAGGTGGGAACCGTCGGCTACATCCGGGCCGAGCCCGGAGCAACCAACGTGATCGCCGGCCGGGCGGCGTTTCCCGTCGAGCTCCGCGACCTCGACGACGAAAAGGTCAAACGCATGTGGGGAGCGATCCAGGAGCGGTTCGCCCGGACGGACCGCGAGGAGAGCGTCGAGACCCGGTGCGACCTCCTGGAACGGGTGGAAGGGGAGCGGGCGGATCCTCTGTTCCAGAGCGTGATCCGGGAGGCGGCGGAGTCGATGAGCCTCGAGACCCTGGACTTGCCGAGCAGCGCCGTCCAGGACGCGCAGATGGTGGCGAGAATCGCCCCGATGGGGATGATCTTCGTCCCGAGCCGCGGCGGGATCAGCCATTCTCCGAGGGAGCTCACCTCGTGGGAGGACATCGCGAACGGGGCCGAGGTCCTCTACCGCGCGGTCCTGCTCCTGGACGAGCGGCTCAACCGCGACGGGCGGTGATCAGCGAGCCCGTGAGCCAGGAGGACGACGCCGAGCTCGCGCGGGCCATCCGCGACTCGGGCCGTGTCGTGCTCGCGGGGGACATCGACATCCAGAGGACCGCGAACTTCGAGAGCGTGCAGCGCGTCGAGCCGGCACCTGCCTTTCGCGCCGCCGGGGCGGTCACGGGACTCGCGAACGTCGAGGTCGCGGGCGATCAGGTCGTGCGCCGCTTCCCCCAGGACCCCGATGCGATGTGGCGCGTGGTGGTAGCACGCCACGAGGCGCTCCAGAGACAGGCGGAAGGGAGGCGGCCCGCGCCGGGTGCTTTGGTTCGCTACTCCGACGGCTCGGACGTTCTCTACGTGTCGTATTACCAGGCGCTCGAAGCGTCGACGTTGCTGCCGCCCGACGCGCTCCGCGGGCTCCCGGGCCAAACGGCACATCGCGTTTAGGATACTTACGTTGTGATTCAGCCTTTCTCGCCGGGCGGTTTTTCGTAGCCCTTCTCGTCTCTATCCACCATGGGCGCCATGGCGGCAACTCCGGCACTCTTCTCGCAAGGCGATGCCAGTCCTCGCCAACTTGAACGTGGCCAGCGGCTTCTTCGCGAGCCCCCCGACTCAATTATCGATAATCAATATATTACTTGACGACAATCGATAAATTGATTATTGATATTCAGTAACTCGGAGGATACCGAATCATGTCAAGGCCAGCTTCTTCCGCCGCCCTTCCGATCGCACACGTCGTGCTGCGGATTCTCATCGTCCTGAATTGGTTTTCCGGCGCCGCGATCGCCACGCTGCTGGTCGCCATGCCCACCAGGCAATGGATCTTGAGCGCGCTCGATTTGTCTCCTTCGCCTGAGGCAGACCAGGTGATTTTGGGCTTGCGCGCGATCGCGGTGGTCGGCCTCGTCGCGATCCCGCTGAACTACGTAGTCCTCACACGGCTGCTCGCGATCGTTGAGACAGTTCGCGCGGGCGACCCCTTTGTCGCCGCGAACGCGTCCCGTTTGCAGACGATCGCCTGGGCGCTGCTCGCGCTGCAGCTTCTCAGCCTCGTCATTGGCGCGATCGCGAAGACGGTTTCGACGCCGGCGCATCCGCTCCATCTCCAAGCCGGCTTTTCGATCAGCGGCTGGCTCGCCGTGCTCCTCACCTTCCTGCTGGCCCGCGTGTTCGCCGAAGGCACGCTCATGCGCGAAGACCTCGAAGGGACGGTCTGACATGGCGATCGCCGTCAAGCTCGACGACCTCCTTCACGATCGGCGGATGACGCTGACGGAGCTCGCCGATCGGATCGGAATGACGCTCGCCAACCTCTCGATCCTCAAGACCGGCAAGGCGCGCGCGATCCGCTTCTCGACGC
>DAISKN010000741.1:0-3544 GCA_036820975.1 Acidobacteriota bacterium
CAGCTGGACCCTGGTATTCGTGATCGCCGCGGTGGTCTTCGGCGTCCGGCACGTCCCCCAGCCGTGGCGGGGAATCATCGACGCCGGGGTGGTGGTCGGCCTCGGGATCGGTCTCATAAGCCTCCTCGCCCGCTTCTTCATCGCGCTCGCCGGCCAGCCGCCCGTTGCCGAAGAAACTTGAAAACCGGTTTCATTTTCAGGTAAGCTTCGGGTCATGGTCGCAAGGAGACGTCGTTTCTCCCAGATGCTGCTCTTCGTCCCGCTCGTCCTCGGCGCTCTCCTGGTCTTTCTCCCGCGGAGAGGCACGACCGGCGGGGCATCCCGGGAGATTCCCGCGCTCGCCGGTTCCGGGAGCGCGAGTCTCGGCGGCGAGGAACTGCTCTTCCTCCTCCAGTACGTGGGCTCCGACTACCCGGGCGCCGTCGCCGACGGCCGGATCCTCGACGAGTTCGAGTACCAGGAGATGAGCCAGTTCTCGAGGATTCTCGTGGAGGTGCACGCGCGAATCGCTCCGGAGGGCTCCGAGGTTCGTGAGGGACTCTCTCGTCTGGCGACGTACGTGGAGGAAAAGGAGGACCCGGCCAGGGTTCTGAGCCTCACGCGCGAACTCGTCGCGGGGATGACGCGCGAGCTCGGGCTCGTCACCTATCCCGCGCGCGCCCCGAGAATCGAGGAGGGAAGGAAGCTCTACGCCTCCGCCTGCGCCCAGTGCCACGGGGCGGCTTTCGACGGCAAAGGCCCTTCGGCGCCGGGCCAGAGCCCGCCGCCGACCTCGTTCCGCGAAGCCCGGATGAGAAAGGTCGCCCCGCACCAGCTCTATAACGCCGTCGGTCTCGGAGTCGCCGGAACGGCGATGCCCTCCTACGAAGACGCGCTCCCCCCCGCGCAGCGTTGGGACGTTTCCTTCTATCTGATGACTCTCCGCGACGACTTCGCTCCCAGTCCGCAGTCGGCGCCGCTCCCGGTGAGCGTCCGCGATCTGGCGACGCTCTCCGACGAGGAGCTCGAGACCTCCCGCGGTCTCGATTCCGGAGCGCTCGACTTCTACCGCAGCACGGTCCCGGAGACTCAAGAAGACGAGCTGCTGCGCCTCGCCGAGCGGAAGCTCGAGGAGAGCTACGGAGCTTTCCAGAGCGGCGATCGGGATCGCGCGGTGCGGTTGAGCATCGAGGCCTACCTCGAAGGGATCGAGCTCACGGAGGCCACGCTTCTTTCGATCGACGCCGGTCTCGTCCGCAACCTCGAGCGCGAGCTCACGCAGTATCGGACCCTCCTCCGTGAGGGAGGGGAGCGGGAGGCGGTCGCGGCCCGGCTCGACCGAATCCGGGTGCTCACGGCGGACGCGCGAAAGGCCCTCGCGGGATCGGGCGCGGGATTCGGATTCGCGTTCGTGCAGTCGGCGGCGATCCTCCTGCGGGAGGGAATCGAGGCCGCGCTCCTGGTCGCGCTACTCCTTAGCTATCTCGCCGCAGCCGGGCTGCCCGAGCTCCGGCGCTATACGCTGGGCGGCGCGTTCGCGGGCCTCGTCGCCGGCGGGCTCACCTGGGTCCTGGCCCAGATCTTCGTCGAGACCACCACTCTCGAGCGCGAGGCCCTCGAAGGGCTCACTTCGCTTCTGGCGGCCGCCGTTCTCTTCTCGGTGAGCTTCTGGATCCTCCATAACGCCGACCTCAAGAAATGGAAGACCTATATCGAGGGCCGGACGAAGACGGCTCTCGGAACCGGCAGCGGCCTCGCGCTGGCGACGGTTTCGTTCCTGGCGGTATACCGCGAAGCCTTCGAGACCGTTCTGTTCTATCAGGCGCTCTGGCTGAGGAGCGGCAGCGCCGCCGGCGGCGCGATCGTTCTCGGGCTCCTCGCCGGACTCGTCGTCCTCCTCGCCGTCATCGTCCTCATGTTCCGCTATGGCAAGAGAATTCCCCTGAAGCCCTTCTTCGCCATAACCGGCATCCTCCTCGGGATTCTCTCTCTGGTTTTCGCCGGCTACGGCATCGCCGAGCTCCAGAAGATCGGATGGGTCCAGGAGACGCCGCTCGACTGGGTGCCGTACGTGCCTTTCCTCGAGCTTCAGCCCACGCTCGAGGGGCTGTCGCTTCAGCTCGGCATCTTCCTGTCGTTCGTTCTGTCCTGGTTTCTCGCGGGAAGCGATACGGGGAAACGCCCGCTCTCGGAAGCTCGCGCCACCTGAAGCCGCTCGCGGGTCTTGTAGCGGGCCGCGCCGGCGCCGCGAGGCCCGCGGAAACGCCGAAAGCGCCCATGGTCTTCAACAACTCGCGTCGTTTCATGGGGCGACGCATACGGGAATCGGTTGAATCCGCCGCGCGGCTTGTGACAACCTTTGCCGCGGAGGGAACATGAAAATCACGCGTAGAGAAGCACTCGCTCGTGGAGGAGCCGCCGTCAGCGCGCTGGCGCTGGCTCAGGCGAAAGTCGTGGCGGCCGCGCTCCCCGCCATCCAGGGCGAGGAAGTGATTCCGTTCCTCGACCAGCCGGAGGCGCCTCCCACGGCTCCCGGCCCCTGGCCTCTGAACGAGATCAGCATGCTCGACTGGCAGAAGCTGGGCGCGTGGATCACCCCGAACGAAGGCTTCTTCCGCGTGGGCCATTACGACAAGCCGGTGATCGAGGAGAGCCGGTGGAAGCTCGACGTGACGGGGCTGGTGACGAGCCCGGCGAGCTACCGCCTCGCCGACCTGAAGGCGATGCCCCGGCGGGACGTGACTTTCACGCTCGAATGCTCGGGCAACAACGGGTTCCCCTGGTTCTGGGGCGGCATCGGAAACGCGAAATGGACGGGGTGCTCGCTCGCGTCGATCCTGGAGAGAGCGGGCCTGCTCCAGAACGGGATCGAAGTCGTGTTCTACGGGAGCGACGCCGGGGACGAAGAGGTTCGCGGCAACAAGATCCAGCAGAACTTCGCGAGGAGCCTGTCGCTCGAGGACGCGATGAGCCCCGACAACATCCTGTGCTATGAGATGAACGGCGTCCCGCTCGCCGTGCACCACGGATTCCCGCTGCGCCTCATCGTCCCCGGCTGGTTCGGGATCGCGAACGTGAAGTGGCTGAAGCGCATCGAGGTCATCGACACCCGGTTCATGGGCCGCTTCATGGCGAAGGACTACGTGACGCTGCGGGAAGAGAAGCGGGACTCCGGGACCGTCTGGAACATGACCTCGGTCGGGAGAGCGCTCGTGAAATCGGTCGCCGCCAAGGTGACCCGGCAGGGCTCGGGCTATCGCATCCACGGAGCCGCTTGGGGAGCTCCTCTCGATCGCGTCGAGGTTCGCATAGACGACGGCGACTGGCGGCGGGCGACGATCGGGGAAGGGAAGGACGAAGCCTACGCCTGGAAGTTCTGGCACCTCGACTGGACGGGAGCCGCGGCGGGCGAGCACACCGTCGTCTCGCGGGCGATCGACACGTCGGGGAAGGCGCAGCCGGCGATGGACGACCCGATTCTCGCGGGCAAGAAGACCTACTGGGAGAGCAACGGCCAGCTCCCGCGGCGGATTCGTCTGGCTTGAGAACTCGCCGTCATCGGATG
>DAISKN010000742.1:0-3544 GCA_036820975.1 Acidobacteriota bacterium
CATGGTCTCGCCGCACTACATTTCTCCCGAGCAGATCCTGGGCAGGAAGCCGGACCCGCGCTCCGACATCTTCTCGCTGGGAGCGCTCTTCTACGAGCTGCTCACCGGCGAGAAGGCGTTCGCGGCCCCGACCCTGCCGGAGGTCTTCGATCGAATCCTCAAAGGGGAGCCCGAGCCGATGCGAAACCTGGCGCCCGCGGTCACGGAGGAGCTGTCGGGAATCGTTTCCCGGATGATGCGGAAGTCCATCGAGGAGCGCTATCCAACGGTCGACGAGCTGCTCCACGAGGTCAACCGATTCGGGCGGCACCTCGCCGGCCGGAAAACGGAGCTGCGTGGCGAGGTCGAGACGGGGGCGCGAAAGCTCCGGACGCTCCTGTCGCAACATTCCGCTGCGCCCCACCGGGTCGCATCGACCGCCCGGCTGCTCGAGACGGTCGACCGCCAGGACTTGAGCTTCATGGCTCTCGTGGGCCTGCGGGACGGAATCGATCTCGAGCTATGGCGTCTCGAACGGAACGCGCACGCGTCCCCCGCGGACGTTCGGGGGGTGGCGGCGGGGAAGGCGCAGGCGGCGTTCGAGGACGCGCTGGCCCGGTTCGCCTCCGGCGACCTGGCGGCTTGCCTCGTTCGCGTGAGCGAAGCGTTGAGGCTCTTCCCGGAGCACCGCGGCGCCTCCGAGCTCGAGGAGAAGCTGCGGGAAGCCGTGGTCGAGCGCGCGCGCTCCTTCGAGAACGAGACCGAGACGAACCTCGACACCCTGGTCGCCGCGTTTCTCGCCTTCGACAAGGGCGCCCCCGAAGCGTCCCCCGAACCGACAGCGCCGCGCCGGGACCCGGAGAGCATCCAGAGCTTGAGTGAGTTCCTTCTCGCGGAGCTGCCGGAGGTGCGGCGACCGCGGCGCTGAGCCGGAGCTCGAGAGGGAACGGGGAAGAACGCAAAGACGCAGGGCGAACGCGTTCTTCCTGTCCGCGGCTACTCGATGCTCGTCTGGCTCTGCTCTCTCAGGAACTGCTGCACGTAGTAGGGGCCGCAGACGCCCTTGCCGCTCGAGCCGCTCGCTTTCCAGCCGCAGAAGGGATTCACTCCCGGCCAGGCGCCGGTGGTCGAGCCCGTCGTGCGGTTGGCGTAGAGGATCCCGGCTTCGACTCGATCGAAGAACGTCTCGACTTCCTTCCGGTCCTCGCTGAAGATGCCCGCGGTCAGTCCGTACTCGACGCGGTTCGCCTGCTCGATGGCTTCCTCGAGCGATCCCACGGGAGCGAGGGTGACGAAGGGAACGAAGAGCTCTTCCCGGAAGAGGCGGTGATCGAGGGGAAGCTCGTCGACGATGGTGGGCGCGACGAAGTAGCCTTTCGCGAAAGATCCCTCGGTCAAGGTCCGTCCGCCTTCGAGAACGCGCCCGCCGCCCGCGCGCGCCTCCTCGACATAGCTCTTGTAGGCGTCATAGGCTCTCTGGTTGATGACCGGACCGGTATAGCTCTCGCGCCGGGTGGGGTCTCCGACCGCGAGGTTTCGCGTCTTCCCCACGAGGAGCTCGCGGAACCGGGCGGCGACGTTGCGATGCACGTAGACCCGGCTGGTGGCGCTGCACTTCTGTCCGGAGAATCCGAAAGCGCCCCGCATCACTCCTTCCGACGCCTTCTCGAGGTCGGCGCTCGCCGTGACAATCGTCGGGTTCTTCCCGCCGAGCTCGAGAAAGCACGGGCGCGGCCTCGCCTGGCTGAAGCTCTGGTAGATGGAGAAGCCCACTTTCTTCGAGCCGGTGAAGGCGATCCCCGCGACTTTGGGGCTCGCGACCAGGGTCTTTCCCACCTCGGCGCCAGAATCGGTGAGGTAGCTCAACGCTCCCGCCGGAAGCCCGGCCTCGCGCAGGATCTCCAGGAGCTTGACGCCGGTGGTCGGGGCATCGGGCGAGGGCTTGAAGACCACGGTGTTTCCGGCGAGGAGCGCTCCCGCCGACATTCCCGCGGAGAGAGCGAGAGGGAAGTTGAAGGGAGAGATCACCCCGAAGACGCCATATGGCTTCAGGATGTCGCGCGTCTTCTCCCCGGGAGAAAGCTTCCCCATGGGGCGGTCGAACCCGGAGGCGTCCTCCACCTGCTGGGAGTAGTAGCGGATGAGATCCGCGGACTCCTCGGCGTCGGCGAGAGCCTCGTAGCGGTTCTTTCCGACTTCGAGCGTCATCAGCGCCGCGAGATCGTTGCGCCGCTCGCTGATGAGCTCGGCGGCGCGCCGTAGAATCGCGACCCGCTCCTGCCAGGGTCTGCGGCTCCATCGAGCGAACTCCTCGACCGCGGCGTCGATGGCCGCCTCGGTATCGGCCGCGGTCGCTTCCTGGTGTCTTCCGATGAGGAGATCGCGATCGATCGGCGAGCGGTTCTCGAACGTGGGCCGGTTCTGGACGGCGCGGTCTCCGATCCAGATCGGATGGGTCTTGCCGAGGCTCGCGCGAACGCTCTCGACCGCGGCCTCGTAGCCGCGGTGCATTTCCTCCGGCGGCGACGAAAGGGTGCTGTAGGTAATCTTGAAGGTGGTCATCGCGAGATTATAGACTCGGCCGCCTTCGGTGCCATTCCGTCGACTGCTCGTACCCGTGGGCGAACGCGAGCACCCGCTCCTCCTCGAACGGACGCCCGTAGATCTGGAGCCCCACGGGAAGTCCGCGGGAGTCGAACCCGCAGGGAACCGTCGCCGCGGGAAATCCGGTGATGTTTCCGAGATTCACCGTGCCGTACTCGAACCAACGGACCTCCTTTCCCAGGAGCCGCGTCGGCTCGCCGAGCCTGGCGGTGAGCGTGGGGTCGTTCAGGGAGACGAGAACTTCGGCATCGGAGAGGGCCTGGGTCAGCTCGTTCTGAAGGACGAGACGGAAGCGCTGCGCCTTCACGTAGTCGGTCGCGAGATACGTGCGGCCCGCGGTGACATAGAGCCGTACCGCGGGGTCCATCAAGGCGCGGGTCTCGGGGCGGGACATGTTTTGCTCGTGGTAGACCGCGGCTTCGGCGCCGATGAGGATCTCGTCCGCGATGTTGGCGGCGGCCGCGTGGGGGATGCTGACGTCGATGCGCCGGGCTCCCTGACTTTCCAGATGGCGGATCGCCTCCTCCACCAGCGTTAGAACTTCGGGCTCGACCGGCGACATGAGCTCGCGGGCGACGGCGAAGGTTTTCCCTCTCAGGGACCCCGCCGCCTCGACCGCGGCCTCGAAATCGGGCACGGGCTCATTGGCGCTCCCGGAGTCCTTCGGATCGTAGCCCGACATGGGACCGAGGAAACGGGCGACGTCCCGCACCGTGCGCGCCATCGGTCCGGCATGATCCAGGGTCCAGGCGAGGGGAGTGACCCCGTAGCGACTGACCCGTCCGTACGTGGGCTTGATTCCGGCGATACCGCAGCGGCCCGACGGATTGCGGATGGAGCCCCCGGTATCGGTCCCGAGCGCCGCCGTCGAAAGACCGGAGATCGGCGCGGCGCCGCTTCCACTCGACGATCCTCCGGACTCGTACTCGAGGTTCCAGGGGTTCCTCGTGGGTCCGAACCC
>DAISKN010000743.1:0-3540 GCA_036820975.1 Acidobacteriota bacterium
GCTCTCGGTGGTCGCGTATTTCCGCGGGACCACGACCGCGAAGAAGAACATCAAGATCCTCGATACCAGCGTCATCATCGACGGCCGAATCGCCGACATCTGCGAGACGGGCTTCATGGACGGGACGCTGGTGATCCCCCAGTTCGTCCTGAAGGAGCTCCAGCAGGTCGCGGATTCCGCCGATTCGCTCAAGAGGAACCGAGGCCGGAGGGGCCTCGACATCCTTCAGAAAGTCCGCAAGATGAGCGGAATCGACGTCGAGATCTCCGAGCTCGATTATCCCGAGGTGAAGGAAGTCGACCTCAAGATCATCGAGCTCGCGAAGGAGATCGACGCGAAGATCGTGACCAACGACTTCAACCTCAACAAGGTGGCGCAGGTCAGAGGCGTCCTGGTGCTCAACATCAACGAGCTCGCGAACGCGTTGAAGCCCGTGGTGCTTCCGGGCGAGTTCATGCGGGTGTTCATCCTCAAGGAAGGCAAGGAGTACAACCAGGGCGTCGCCTACCTGGACGACGGCACCATGGTGGTGGTGGACAATGCCCGCAAGCTCCTGGGCAAGAACGTGGACATCACCGTCACCAGCGTCCTCCAGACCACGGCGGGGAAGATGATTTTCGGCAAGACCATCGAGGCCCCTGGCGCCGCGGCCGCTTCCCGGTAGAATACCGGCACTACGCTAACCGTCGAGGATACTGCGATCGACTGGCCGAAGCTCCGCACGCTCTTCTGGTTCATCCCGCTGGTCACGGTCAACACCGTCGTCTGCGGAGCGGTGTCTCTGGTCCTCGCGGTCGTCTTCCGGAGCGGCAACCCTTCCCACCGGGTGGCGAGCTTCTGGGCCTGGCTCATCCTCAAGATTTGCGGGGTTTCGGTCGAAGTCGAGGGCCGGGAGAACCTCGTTCCCGGGCGCACCTACGTCCTCGCTTCCAACCACCAGAGCCTCTTCGATACGCCGATCCTCTTCGCCTACCTTCCTCTGTCGTTTCGGATCCTCTACAAGAAATCCTTGAACCGGATCCCTTTTCTGGGCTGGCACCTGTTCTTGAGCGGACACATCGGCGTCGAGCGGGAAAATCCCACGAGGGCGAGCGAGAGTCTCGAGCACGCCGCCAACCGCATTCGCTCGGGGACCTCGGTCGCGGTGTTTCCCGAGGGCACCCGCAGCTACGACGGGGTGATGCGCGCCTTTCGCAAGGGGAGCTTCCGTCTCGCCTTGAAAGCGGCGACGCCCGTGGTACCCCTGACCATCTCCGGAAGCCACTTGGTGATGAAGCGGGGGAGGGTTACGGTGTACCCGAGAAAGGTGCGGCTCACGATCGGAGAGCCGGTGACGGTCGAAGGACTCACGGAGGCGGATGCCGGAGCCCTTTCCGAAAGGGTGCGCGACGTGGTGCGAAAAAGCCTCGAGGGATCGGCCTCGCCCGTCTGACCATGGCGGCACTTGACCCTTTGGAAAAAGCTCGGGCGATTCTAGTCGCCGGCGGCTCCGGGAGCCGGTTTCGGTCGGCGACCCCGAAGCAGCTCCAGACCGTCCTCGGGAAGCCCCTCGTGGTGCACGCCCTGGAACGACTCCAGCTCTCGGGCGCGATCGATCGCGTGATCCTGGTCCTTCCGCGCGACGGCTTCGAGGAAGCGAAGAGGGTAATCGCGCCGTACCTGGAGAACGTCCTGGAGGTCGACTGGGTGCCCGGCGGGAGCAGCCGGCAGGAGTCGATGATCGAAGGCCTCTCCCGGATCGAGCCGTTCGAGGGGCTCGTCGCCGTGCACGACGCGGCGCGGCCCGCGGTGCCGCCGTCGCTCGTCGCCCGGGTGGTCGAGGCGGCGGCGATCGACGGAGGCGCCATCGCGGCTCTTCCGGTCGTCGAGACCCTGAAGGAAGCGACCGCGGACCTTCAGGTGGCGCGAACCGTTCCCCGGGAGGGGCTGTATCGCGCGCAGACGCCGCAATGCTTCCGCTACACGGTGCTCTCGCGCGCGGTGACGAAGGCCGTCGCCGACGGCTTTTCGGGAACGGACGAAGCCTCGCTGGTGGAGCGCCTGCCGGCGCCCATTCGGATCGTCCCGGGGAGCGAGCAGAACCTGAAAGTAACCACCCTCGAGGATCTGGAGCGGGTGGAGTACTACTTGAAGAGGGGGGAGAGCTGAGGATGGTACGGGTAGGCATCGGCTTCGACGCTCACCGGCTGGTCGAGGGACGGCCGCTCGTCCTCGGAGGGGAACGGATCGACTATCCGCGGGGTCTCGAGGGGCATTCGGACGGCGACGCGCTCCTTCACGCCCTGACCGACGCTCTTCTCGGCTCGGTCGCCGCCCCCGACATCGGCGCCCTCTTTCCCGCGGGCGACCCGACATGGAAGGACGCGGAGAGCCGGCTCTTCGTGGAGCGAGCCGTCGCCATCGTCGGAGAGAGGGGCTATCGCGTCTCCTCCATCGACGTCGTGGTTATCGCGCAAGCGCCGAAGATCGCGCCTTACGTTGCCTCGATCCGCGCGGGGCTCGCCCGATTGCTCGGGATTCCGGAGGCGGACGTCGGATTGAAGGCCACGACCACGGACGGGATGGGGTTCACCGGCAGGGGAGAGGGAATCGCGGTCCAGGCGGTGGTCACCGTCGCCGCCGGCTCCGCCCATCGCGACTGAATCATGCCGACGATTCAAGGCTTCCATGCGGTCCGGGAAGCTCTGAAAGCGGCTCCCCGGAGGATCCGGAAGATCGTCCTCGCCGAGGGGAAGGCCGATCCGCGCGCCCGGGAGATCGCGGATCTCGCGCGGACCCACGGGATCCCCGTCTACCGCGAGCCTCGCGAGCGGCTCGGGCGCTTCGGCGGCCAGCACCAGGGGGTGGTGGCGGAGCTCACCGGCTTCGAATGGCGGGATCTCGACTCGCTGCTCGCGGAAGCACCGAAGCCCGAGTTCTTCCTGGCCCTCGATCAGATCGAGGACCCGAGAAACCTGGGCGCGGTGCTGCGAACGGCGGACGGGGCTGGAGTCCACGGGATCCTGGTTCCCGAAAGGCGGACGGCACCTCCCTCCGAAGCAGCGGCCTCCGCCTCCGCCGGAGCCCTCTTTCATGCCCCCATGGCCCGGGTCACGAACCTCTCGGATGCGCTCACGCTCCTCAAGGAGCGGGGTCTCTGGGTGGTGGGGCTCTCCCCCGAAGCCCGGAACCCCTGGTTCTCGTTCGACTTCAAGTCGCCGGTGGCCCGTGTGGTCGGCTCCGAGGGCAAGGGGCTGAGGCCCCGGGTCGCTTCCCATTGCGATGCGCTGGTGAGCCTTCCCCAACGGGGGAAGGTGCAATCGCTGAACGTATCGGTCGCGGCCGGAATCGTGCTCTACGAGGTGGTCCGGCAAAGGATGGCGTTGCCTCGGCCCTGACAGAGCGCTATACTGCGCTCTTTCCCGGGGCTCGGCCGAGGACCGTTGGCTGCCTTCATTTTGCGCTTGCCAGCCTGACTTACGTCTGCTAGAATCGCACGTTTGCAAGCTGGCGTAGCTCAGTTGGTAGAGCAGCTGATTTGTAATCAGCCGGTCGGGGGTT
>DAISKN010000744.1:0-3536 GCA_036820975.1 Acidobacteriota bacterium
CGCGGGGGTGGGGCCCCGCGGCACTCATCGACGAGCGCGGGGAGCGAGCCGAGCGGAGCCTTCGGCCCAGCCCGGTGGGGGTGGGGCCCCACCGCATTGAGTGAAGAGCGAGGCGAGCAGTAATCAAAGAATCGGCTCGCCGTCCGCGGGCGGGGTAAGACCTGGGTCCAAACGCAGCGCCTCGGCCCTTTCGCTCGACGCTTCTCCGGCAGCCCCGTCTCGAGCGAGAGCGACGCTGAGATTGAACCGGTAGACGGCTCGATCGGGTTCGGCCGCGACCGCGCGGCGGTAGGCGGCGACGGCCTCGGCCGTCTCGCCGCGCGCGAGGCGCACCGTTCCCAGGCTGTCGAGGAGGTGAGGAGCGTCCGGCAGGAGCTCGAGCGCCTTTTCGATGGCCTCGAGGCCGCAGTCGCCCTCGCGCGCTCGGGAGAGCCCGAGCGCGAGCCGGTTGTGACTCTCGGGGTCGTCCGGCTCTAGCGCCACGGCCTTGCGAAAGGCCTCGAGAGCAGCCTCCGTCTCACCCCGCCGAAGTCGGATGAGACCCATCTGGCTTTCGACGGGCGCCGACTCCGGCGCCCAGGTGCGGGCTTCCTCGAGCACCGTGATCGCTTCGTCCGTGCGGTCCGCATCCATCAAGAGCTGGCTCGAGACGACGTACAAGCCGATCTCGGAAGGCTCCATCTGGCGCGCTATCCGGAAGGCGTCGCTCGCCTCGTCCTTCTTTCCCGCGACCGTGAGCGCGACCGCGAGGTTTCGCTGCGGCTCATAGAGCTGCGGGTCGAGCTCCACCGCCCGCCGGAAGCTCGCAATCGCTTCCTCGACGCGCCCGGAATCGAGGTAGAGGCTACCGAGGTCGTTCGCCAGGGGCGCCGAGTCCGGCTCGAGCGCGACCGCTTTGAGAAAGATCTCGATCGCCGCCTCCTTGTTCCCTGCGGACGCGAGCTCGCTTGCCCGCGCGGCCAGCAGGTCCGGGTTGTCGACACCCTCTTGCACGGCCATCCGGGCGGCGGCGACGAAGAGAACGACGGCGACGGGAACGATCAGGAAACGCTGCCAGGGGCGATGTCCGGAAGGCAGCGGCCGGTGGAGCGCCGCCCCGAGGCCGAGCCCGACCACGAGCCCGCCGACGTGGCCCGCGTTGTCGACTCCTTCGAGCACGCTTCCCAGCAGGAGGTTGAAGCCGACGAAGAACGCGAGGCTCGAGAGCAGCTGTCGCACCACGTGCCGCGGCACGCGAATCTCGCCGAAGTAGAGCATCGACACCAGGGCTCCGGCAATCCCGAAGATGGCGCCGGACGCGCCCGCGCTCAGGACCGACGGGTGCCAGGCGAGGCTCGCCAGGGCTCCGCCGATTCCGGACAGGAGGTAGATGAGAAGGAACGTGAGATTGCCGAACATCCGCTCGGCGGCGTTGCCCAGGCTCCAGAGGCACCACATGTTGAAGAAGAGGTGGAGGAAACCGATGTGCACGAAGATCGCGCTCGAGAGCCGCCACCACTCCCCGTCGAAAACCAGAGGGCCGTAGAGCGCTCCGAGATCGAGGAGCTGCTGCCTCTCCGGCTGCATCGGGGAGACTCCGTGGAGAACCGCGATCGCGAAGTAGGCGACGTTGGCGGTGATGAGGGCCGGGGTCACGAAGAAGCGGGGGGTCGCCCGGACCAGGACGTCGTAGAAGCTCGCCCCGGGAATCTCGGGGCCGGCGGTCTCCGGAATCTCTTGCACGTTACTGGTATTGTAGCTTGGCTCCGGACGTTGACCCGGAGCTCGTTTCGAGGTCTCATGAGCGATTCCTGGAGGGGTCTTCGATGAGCTTCAACCGAACGATCGCGTCGTTCTCCACATTCTGCGTCGCTTTAGCGCTGGTTGCCGGTGCTTCGGACAAGCGCCCCGTCACCTTCGAGGACATCCTCTCGATCCGGGCGGTTTCCGAGCCCGCGATTTCGCCTGACGGGAGCGTGGTCCTGTTCGCCGTGACGTCGTGGGAAGCCGCCGACTCGGGCGATCCGGGAGAGATGGAGTGGGTCGGCCACGTCTACCGGGTCCCGGTCGACGGCGGGGAGCCGTTTCGGCTCACCTTCGGGGCAAAAGGGGAGAGCGCTCCCGCGTGGTCGCCCGACGGCGAATGGATGAGCTTCCTCTCCGCCCGCGGCAACGGAGGCGCCTCGGATGAAGAAGCGAAGCGCCAGATCTGGCTCATGCGCGCCTCCGGAGGAGAGGCCTTCCGGCTGACCGACGCGAAGGAGGGGGTCGAGACCTACCAGTGGTCGCTCGACGGATCGCGGATCGCGTTCGTAGCCAAAGACCCGCTCTCCGGAGAGGAAGAGCGGAAGCGAAAGCGCCGGGACGATCCGAAGGTCTACGAGGGGGATTTTCGCATGAGCCACCTCTGGACGATCGACCTCGAGACACGGGAGGCGTCGCAGCGAACCCGCGGCGCGGCGTTGACCGTCAAGGGAAAGCCGAGTTTTTCTCCGGACGGATCCCGGATCGCGTTCACGGCGTCGCCTACGATGTGGCTGCGCGACGATCGGGACGACGTCTACCTGCTGACGCTCGACGGCGACGGGCTCGAGAAAATCACCTCGAACCTCGGTCCGGACCAGTCGCCTGCCTTTTCGCCCGACGGCAAGGCGATCGCCTTTCTCACCACTCCCAACGACGCCCAGCCGCTCCCCGACGGGACCCAGACTCCCGATCTGAGGAACGCCAGGCTGGCGCTCTATGACGTTGCGACGGGAGCGATACGCGATCTCGCGGATGGGGCATTCGATCGGATCCCGGGTGACCCGCAGTGGGCGCCCGGAGGCGATCGGCTTCTCTTCACCGCCGGCGACCGCGCGTACAACGAGGTCTACGCTTACGAGATCGCGACGCGGCGCTACGTCAAGCTCACGAGCGGTGCTCTGGCCCACCTGGGCAATACGAGCCGGGACGGCTCCGTGGCCGCGCTGGTAATGGAATCGCCGGAGCGGCCTGCGGACGTGCACGTCTCCGATCCCGGATTGAAGAGCCCGCGACGGCTCACGTCGATGAACCCTCAGGCCGAGAGTCTCGCGCTCGGCGCGTCCGAGGTCGTCGCCTGGAAGAGCACCGAGGGCTACGAGGTCGAAGGGATCCTGGTGAAGCCCGTGGGCTACGAGCCGGGAAAGCGATATCCGCTCCTGGTCGTCCCCCACGGCGGACCCACGGGCGCCCATGTGAACCAGTTCCGCATCCGCTATGGAGACGGCGGGCAGCACTGGGCGGGCCAGGGATGGGCCGTGCTCTATCCCAATCCTCGCGGAAGCACGAACTACGGCGAGGAGTTCATGCGCGGAAACCTCGCGGACTGGGGCGGGGGAGACTACCGCGACATCCTGACCGGCGTCGACGCCATGGTGGCCGCCGGCATCGCCGATCCGGAGAAGCTCGCGATCCAGGGGTGGAGCTACGGCGGCTATATGACCTGCTGGACCGTCTCTCAGACCACTCGCTTCAAGGCGGCGATGATCGGGGCGGGGCTCACGAACCTCGTGAGCATGTACGGAACCAACGAC
>DAISKN010000745.1:0-3528 GCA_036820975.1 Acidobacteriota bacterium
GTATTCCCGTCCGGATCGAAGGATTGAGCCCGCTCCAGCGGACGACGCTCGAGCGGCTCTATCCCGCCCCCTCCGCGCTGCCGCCGAAAGTGGACGTCTCCTTGTTTCAAGTCGACCCGAAGACGTTCCGCTCGATCGACCCGCGGGGATGGAGCCACTCGCTCGATTTCGATTACGGTCCGGACCACACTCACCTGGTGGGAATCGACTGGATGGCTCGCCTCGAATGGAAGGACGGGTCGGTGTCGGCGGGCATGTGGGTCTCGACGGAGGAGTCCGGGGCATTTCGCGGTGCACTCGAGAACTTTCTGCGGGTGCTCGCGGCACACGTGCTGGTCCTCGACGGGGGCGCTCTCCTCCACAGCGCCGCGGTGCTCTCGTCCGGAGGCGCGCGCCTCTTCGTCGGACCCTCGGGCGCGGGCAAATCCACGATCTCCCACGCCGCGCAATCCACGGGACGCTCGGTCGTGAGCGACGACCTGAACGTCGTGACCCCCGGATTCGCGATCGGGGGCTGCTCGTTCTTCTCCGAGATCGGCAACCGGACCGAGACCTCCCATTCGCTGCGCGGGATCTACCGCCTGGAAAAAGGGACCGAGGACGCGCTTCGCCCGATGGGCGAGGGAGAGGCCCTCGCGAGCCTGATCGCCTGCGCTCCCTTCGTGAACCACTCGCGGTTCCTCACGCCCCGGTTGTGGGCGAACCTCGCGGCGCTCGTCGCGAGAACGCCCGGGCACGTTCTCACGTTCCGCAAAGAGGGGACGTTCTGGCCCCTGATCGAAGCATGACGAGCGACGCCGCCGTATTCAGGCCGCGGCCCGACGTGCGCTTCCGCGTCGTGGGAGACGAGGCGGTGGTCGTGCGCCAGGAAGACGCCGAGGTCATCGCTTTGAACGAGGTGGGAGCCAGCGTTCTCGCGCTCCTCGATTCGCGCCGGAGTGTCGGAGACGTGCTCGATGCCCTCCTCGAGCAGTACGACGTCGACCGCGAGTCGCTCTCGGGCGACGTGACGAGGTTTCTCTCCGAGCTTCGAGACGCCGGCGTGGTCGAAGAAGCGTGAGCTACCAGGAGACCGTGCTCCGCAGCTGGAACCAGAACGTCCTGTTCTCGGCGCTCGTCGAGCTCACCTATCGGTGCAACCTCGACTGCGTCTTCTGTTACAACGACCTCGGCCTCCGGGGAAAGCCGATGACGCTCGACGACTACGAGCGGTTCTTTCAGGATCTCGCCGCGCTCTCCTGCCTTCACCTCACGCTCAGCGGAGGCGAGCCTCTGGTCCACCCCCGGTTCTTCGATATCGCGGCCAAGGGCCGGGAGCTCGGGTTCGTGCTCCGGATAAAGTCGAACGGCCACTCGCTCCGGGGACGGTTGCTGGACAGGCTCAAGAACGAGATCGATCCTTTCGTCGTCGAAGTGAGTCTCCACGGAGCCTCCGCCGGCACCCACGATCGCCAGACGCGGGTCGAGGGGAGCTTCGAGAGGCTCCTCGCGAATCTCGAGGAGATGCTCGCCCGCGGCCTTCGCTTCAAGATCAACAGCACCCTCACGCGATGGAACGAGACCGAGATCGAAGGGATGTTCGCGCTCGCGGAACGCTTCGGAGCGCCCCTCACCGTCGATCCCGACGTTACGCCTCGGGACGACGGGGACTTCTCGCCTCTCGAGCTCGCGGCGACGCCATCGGGGCGGAAGCGTCTCTTCTCCTACGGAAGAGACGAGGACGTGAAGCCCCACGGGGATGCCGAGCTTCCCGCAGTCGACTCGAAAAAGCACTGCGGCGCTGGATCCTCGGGGATTGCCGTGGACCCCTTCGGCAACGTCTATCCCTGCGTTCAGTGGCGAAGGCCCGTGGGAAACCTCCACGAACGCTCCATCACCGAGATCTGGGCGGGGAACGAGAAGCTCGAGGAAGTCCGAAGGCTGTCCGAGGATGTGAAGCGGAGCCTGCCGCGAGGCGGTTCGGGAATGTTCTGCCCGGGAACGGCGGAGGGTTTAACAGGGAGCCCGATACCATCGCTGCCGCTCCACCCCAGCTCGAAAGCTCTCTAGAGCCCGATGGGGCTGTGCAGCCCCGGCACGATTCCCGGACTGACAACCGGAAACTGAAAACCGATGACGGATTAGCTCGCGATGGGCCCCGAAGGGCACATCCCGGGGTTGGTCTTGGCCGGCGGGGAAGGAACGCAGAGCGCCGCCATTGCCTCGAGTTTTTCGCGATAGAGGATCTCGGGACGGCGATAGGGCTTCTTCGAGGCGGGGGCGGTTGAGCTCCTCGATTCCCGCGGCTTCTCGGATTTCATTTGATTCGATGATACCAAATGAACGTCAGGGCCGGAAGCTCATGGTGAAACCCACCTGGAGCCGGTCCTTCGCGAAAGCCTGCACGTTCGACTCCCGATCCAGGTAGTCGGACGCGAGCCCCACCGTCCAGCGTTCGGTGACGCGAACGTCGAACGCGAGGCGGAACGTCCGGTGGTCGTCGTAAATCTCCTCGACCCCGTCCTCGGTCTCGCCGGGGAGCGGATAGCGGTTCTGCCCGACGGAAAAGCCCGGCGTCACGGAAAAGCGCTCGGTGATCTGATAGGTGAACGCCGCCCCCGCCCGGTTCTCGATGAAATACCAGTTGTCGTCGAAAATCGAAGGCACGATGTCGCGCGAGTAGATGGCCTGGAGGCGCTGCCCCTCGCCGAACCCGAAGGTAACGTCGACGGAGCCGATGAGCCCGGTGTAGTCGACGCGTTCCGGAGCGATGGGCTCGACGCTGCGAAAGCCGAGAAGGAACCTCCCGTTGAGAAACGACCCCGCGAGAGGGAGCTCGGTCGCGGTGAGCGGGTTTCCACCCGATGGGCTGAACTCGAAACCGAACCGCGCGCCGGTGGAGTCCGCGTCGCGGGTGGTGTCGTCGAATCGGAAGGTCTCGAAGAAACCCTCGGCGACGAGACTCGTCTTCGCGGTGAGTCTCCGCCCGAAATCGACGAAAGCGCGATCCTGGTCGCGATTGAGCCGGGCCGCGACCGTCGGGTCGTCGAGTCCCTCCTGGATCTCGAAAAGCGACCGGCCGTAGCCGAAGCGCAGGAGATGCCGCCAACCCAGAGCGAGAGCGAGAGAGCCCTCGAGCTGGTTCGTCCTCTGCTCCACCGGGAAGTCGAACTCGGAAGTGGGCCGCCCTGTCTCGTCTCGAAACTCGTCGGTGACCTTGACGAGGAAGCGCCGCCCGCCAAAACCCGCGCCCACCCGGGTAATGTCGAACCATCGGCGGAGGTCGATCTGCTCGCGGTAGTACACGTAGTCGACTTCCTGATAAACGTCGAAGAATGCGGCATTCCCGAGAGGCACGGCCAACCGGATTCCGGGGCCGACTCTCGCGGTGACGTCGCTCTCGGCGACCGGTGTCGACAGAGCGTTCGAGTCGTAGCCGGTCGCGATTTGCAGGGAAGGCGTGACGTAGAAGGGACTGAGACGAAATAACCCTCGTCGGACGCTGACGAGCTCGGTTTCGATGAGATCGACCGTCTGCGCCTCGCCGGA
>DAISKN010000746.1:0-3494 GCA_036820975.1 Acidobacteriota bacterium
AGACCGCGGCGAAGATCAACGCCATCGAGGGCTATCGCTCGCAGTTCCAGCAGGTGTTCGCCTCGGATGCGACGCCCGACAACATCGTCCAGGCGATCGCTTCCTACGAGCGCACGTACCTCTTCTGCTCCGACACTCCCTACGATCGCTGGCAGACGGGGGATCAGAGCGCCGTGAGCGACGCCGCGAAGCGGGGCGCGGAGCTCTTCGTGGCCAAGGCGGGCTGCGGCAACTGCCACTCGGGCTCGCTCTTCACCGACTTGAAGTACCACAACGTCGGCACCGGCCTCGACAAGCCGGAGCCCGATCTCGGACGGCACCGGGTGACCAATGCCGACGCCGACAAGGGAGCGTTCAAGACGCCGAGTCTGCGCGACATCACGAAGAGCGCCCCGTATTTCCACGACGGAAGCGTCGCCACCTTGAAGGAGGCCGTGGACCTCATGGTCTCCGGAGGGATCGACAACCCGAACATCGACCGCGTGAACCTGAAGCCCACGAATCTCACCGAGGAAGAGAAAGCGGACTTGATCGAGTTTTTGAAGGCCCTCGATTGCCCTTGTCCGCTCGAGGCGCCTTCGCTGCCTCAGTCGGCCCAATAAGCCGGCGGTCCTGTACGCGGCCTCCCCTTCACGCGGGGGAGGCCGCTTTTCTATTCGCTCAAAAAGCGGTGGTCGACGATGAAGGAGAAATCCGGCTTCAGCTTCCGGATCAGGACCTCGGCGGCGAGCGAGCGCGCGCCGGCCGAAGCCAGGAGGTCGTCGACGGAAGACCCTTTCGCCGAGGCAACCTTCGGCGCCGCGTCGAGAGCTCCCGGAGTGAATTGAAGGGTGCCCCGGATCGGGCTCCCGTTCTGACCCGACACCGTCGCGGTGTAGGGGTGGTTCTTCTCTCCCTCCCCCGGCTCGCGCTTCTCGAGGACCAGCTCGTACTTTCGGTTCCTGACCGTGAACGTCGTTCTCATGACGGCGGAATTTATAGCACGAACTCCAACGCGTTTTGACACAACAAGAAGAACGCGAAGGCGCCAGGGGGCAGAGACGCAAAGAAAAACCAATTCAAGGGGGATGAGGAGACCGGGGGGATAAGGGGCTGAGATCCGGAGGTTGGCCGATCGGTCACATCCCCCTTCTTACACTCTTCTGTCCTTGCCTCTCTGGCGCAACCGTTGCGTTCGATCCCGCTTCGATTCGGAGGGTCAGCGCTTCGAGCTCGGCTCTTCGAGGACGGGGCCGAAATATCCCTTCCGGGCGCGAATCTTCACGTCCTCGAGGTCGATCTCGACTTTGATCTTCCGGTACTTCCCATCCTGTTTGGTGTTGGTCGACACGTAGCCGAGGGTGTACTGGCTGAAGAGCTCCTCCAGGAGCTTGTCGTAGAGCTCGTCGAGCTGCTTCAGATTGTCGCCGAACGCGTACGAGCCGCCGGTCTCGCTCGAGAGCTGCCGGAGGAAGCGCCCTTCCTCGAACGTCCTGGAGTTGCGCGCCTGCGAGGCCCCGAAGTGGATGGTGTGGATGGTGGCGTCGGAGAGCTTCACCATGTCCAGGACCTCGCCCACGGAGAGCGTGCTCCGCGAGTCGACGCCGTCGCTGAAGACCACCAGGGTTTTCTTTCCATCGAGCGCGTAGATCCGCTCGAGAAACGTGCCTACGGCATCGTAGAGCGCCGTCCAGCCCTCGGCGCCGACGTCATAGATACGATCGCTCAGGAGACGCTGGTCGTCGGTCGAGTACTGCGAGAGGCGGATGTTCTCGTCGAAGTCCATCACGAAGAGGTTCTCGGTCTTCGGAAGGTTGGTGAGAAACTTGAGCGCGGCTTCCCGGACGAGGCGCATGTCCTCCTCCATGCTGCCGCTGGCGTCGAGGAGGAGCCCTACCACCTGCCGGCCCGAGAGCTCGTCTTTCATCTCGGCGGGAAGCCCCACCCAGGACTCCTCGAGGCCGGCGGCGAAGAGGCGGATCTCCTGGCGGACGCCGTCCTCGAAAACGGTGAAATCCTCCGCCTCGAGGTCGGTGATGAAATTCCCCTCGTCATCGGTCACGGCAACGGCGACCGAGACCATGTCGACCCGCGACTCGAAGACGTAGGGGACCTGCTGCTCAGGGTCCTGCGCCGCGACCGAGCCCGCATTCAAGAGAGCCGCAGCACCCACGAAAGGAAGAATTCGAACGCCAGGACGCCAGGACGCCAAGACGCCAAGAGTGTAAGAAGCGGGATGGGGAGATTGTGGAGATAGGGGGATGTGATCGATCGGACAACTTCCGGATCTCATCCCCTTATCCCCCCGGTCTCCTCATCCCCCTTGAATTGGTTTTTCCTTGCGCCTTTGCGCCTCTTCGCCTTTGCGTTTTTTTCCCCGCGAGGTCTCATCAGATGATCCCCTCGATCACCTGCACCGCCAGCTCGAAGCGGTTGAACGGGGGCATGAGGTAGGCGCCCTCGGCGAGGCTGCGCGCCGCCCGCAGCGAGTCGCGGGCGATGTCGATCCCCACTCTCTGCGCCCTCTCCTTGGACGGCGCCTTCTTCAGAAGCTCGCGGACCTCCGCCGGCACCGCCATCCCCGGCACCTCGTTGTGAAGAAACTCCGCGTTGCGATAGCTCGTGAGCGGCAGGATTCCGACGAGGACCGGAATGCGCGAGCCCTTCACCGCCGAGAGGAACCGCTCGAGGTACTTCGGCTCGTAGACCGGCTGGGTCAGGCAGAACTCCGCTCCCGCCTCGACCTTTCTCTCGAACTTGCGGATCTCGGCGTCGAAATCCGTCGACCCGGGATTCGCACCCACGCCGATATGGAGCGGCATCGCCGGGCCCAGCGGATTTCCCGCGAGGTCCAGACCGCGATTCAGCTGAGACAGGATCTTCACCAGCCCCACCGAGTCCACGTCGAAGACCGCCGTCGCGTACGGGTAGTCCCCGAGCTTGGGAGGATCCCCGGTCACCGCGAGGATGTTCCGCAGTCCGAGCGCGTAGGCCCCGAGGAGGTCCGACTGGATCCCGATGAGGTTCCGGTCGCGGCACTGATAATGAAGGATGGTCTCGACGCCGACCCGCTGCTCCAGCAGCACCGCGAAGCTCAAGGCGCTCATTCGCGCGCTCGCCCGCGGCCCGTCGGCGACGTTGAGGAAGTCGACCTCGTTCTCCTTCAGCCACTGCGCGCGATCGAGAAGCGGACCCGGATCGGCGCCCTTCGGCGGATCCATCTCGACCGACACCACGAACTTGCGCCCGAGGCTTCGCGCGAGGTGGGACTTCTCCTCCCGCGGCAGCGGGCGCTGCTGCTCCGGGTGCGGCGCGGCTTCCTTCGATACTTCGATGACCGTCCGCGACGGTCCGAGCGCTCTCACCACGCCGACGATGGCGCCGATGTGCGCCGGAGTCGTCCCGCAGCATCCGCCGATGATGGCGACGCCCGAGGCGAGAAAGCGCTTCGCGTAGTGCGCCATGTACTCGGGCGAGCAGAGATAGAGGACTCTCCCCTCGACCACCTCGGGGAG
>DAISKN010000747.1:0-3491 GCA_036820975.1 Acidobacteriota bacterium
CCTGACCAAGCCCGACGCCGGCGCGGTCGCCGCCGGGCTCGAGAATCTCGAGAAGCACGTCGAGAGCGTTCGCGAGCTCGGAAAGCCCCCGATCATCGCGCTCAACCGCTTCGGCTCCGACACCGACGAGGAAATTTTCGTCGTGAGGAAACGCTGCCAGGAGCTCTCGGTTCCCTTCGCCATCTCCGACCACCACGCGCGGGGCGGCGAGGGTGCTATCGACCTCGCCAAGACCGTCGTCGCCGAGACGGCGAAGCCTTCCGCTCCTTTCCGGCCGCTCTACGAGCTCTCGGATTCCATTTCCGAGAAGGTCCGCAAAGTCGCGCGAAAGATGTACGGAGCTCGCGACGCGGTATTCACCAAGGAAGCCGAGAAGCAGATCGCGGATGCGGAGAAGCTGGGCTTCGGGTCGGTTCCCATCTGTATCGCCAAGACCCAGAACTCGCTCTCCGACGACCCCAAGGTTCTCGGCCGCCCGCGCGACTTCGACGTCACCGTTCGGGGAATCGAGATCAACGCCGGCGCCGGCTTCGTCGTGGTGCTCACGGGAGAGATCCTGCGGATGCCCGGCCTTCCGAAGAAGCCGCGCGCGGAAGACATCGATCTCGTGAACGGAAAGATCGAGGGCTTACAGTAGATCCTGGTTTAAGAAAAGGGGATGGGATGAGGAGATAGGGGGATGAACACGAGAGCTCGGGATCTTCCGGGATTTCATCTCCCTATCTCCCAGCCCCCACATCCCCCTTCTTAAATCGAGATCTAGGTCAGTTCGGCTCGCCCATTCCGTCGACCACTACCGGATCGCTCTGTTCGAGCAGATGCGGCTTTCCCTCGAAGTCGATCCAGTGGCCGGACCGATCGCGCTTCGTCTCCAGATAGAAGCGGTTGTGACCGTTGGGCGGAATGACGTGGGGCAGCCGTCTCACCACCTTGACGCCGTGCTGGGTGAGCGCTCCCATCTTCCTCGGATTGTTGGTCATGAGCTCGACCGATCGCACGTTCAAGCTCGAGATCATGTGGGCGGCGATGGCATAGTCGCGCTCGTCGTCCCGGAAACCGAGCGCGAGGTTCGCCTCCACGGTATCGAGGCCCTTGTCCTGCAGAGCGTAGGCGCGGATCTTGTTCACGAGCCCGATACCGCGTCCCTCCTGCCTCAGATAAAGCAGGAGACCTCGGGGCTCGTTGCCCAGCTTCTCGAGAGCGCTCTCGAGCTGATCGCGGCAGTCGCACCGGAGGGACCCGATGGCGTCTCCGGTGAGGCACTCCGAGTGGAGCCTCGTGGGAACGTTCTCGGCGCCGATGACGTCCCCTCGAACCAGGGCAACATGCTCCTTCTCGTCGCGATTGTTCCAGAAAGCCACTATGCGGAACCGGCCGAATCGGGTCGGGAGCTCGGCGACCGCGATTACCCGGACGCAGACCTTCATCGGCCCGACGCCTTCGCATTCGTGCTCGCGGTCCCGGACCACCAGATCTTCGAGCGTCCGTACTTCCTTCATTCCACGACCCTCTCCGCCAATCTCAAACCCGACAAGAACGCTCCTTCCACTCCACCCCCGGGAGAGAAAACTTCGCCGCCGATACCGATCCTCGCGCCGTTCTCGAGCGTGAGCCAGAAGGGCCGGGCCAGGGTATTGGCCGAGTCCGTCCGAGAGTAGCGCCATCGGTGGGGGACGCGCCATAGAGGCCGTCCCGCCCAGTCGCCGAAAAGACGAGACGCGTCCGACAGCACCAGGGGGATCCAGACTTCCGGATCGGCCTCGAGGTGGCGTCTCGAGAAGCAGCTTCGGCACTGGTAAACGAGCACCCGCCACTTCTTTTCTCTACGCTTCGAGGAGTCGTGGGCGACGAGCATCGAAACGCTTTCGTCCGACGGATAGAAGAGATCCCACTCCGGCTCGCCGGTCGCGGTCGCGTCGAGCGGGTAGCCCGCGAGGAGCGTCAAACACGGCTCCGTGGTCATCATGGAGAGAAGACTCGCGATCGGACGAATGGCGCCGCTTTCCGAAGCCAGAGGCTCCAGGAGACGCAGCGCCTGCTCGAGCGGCAGCGCGAGAACGAGATTCCTGGCGACGACGGACTCGCCATCCTCGAGAACGGCCCCGACGCCGTCCCGGCGCGCGGCGAGAGAGGCAACGCGGACGCCCCGGCGGACGTCGAGCCCCCTGGCGAGCGACTTGGGAAAGGCGGTGACGCCTTCCTCGAACGCCAGGCGTCGTTCTCCCTTGCGAAACGCCCGGGGCTGACAGGGTCGTCCCTCACCCCGCACGCGGAGGGGCCACCCTTCGAGCGGGGTTGCATCGACCGCATCGAGGGCGGCGAGAAATTCGGGATGCGAGCCGTGGAGGAACGCCACCCCGTGATCGACAGGCTGGCCTTCCACCCTTCTCGTGGCCGCGCGACCGCCGACGCCTCGGGATTTGTCGAGAACCAGGGACTCGATTCCCGAAGCCGCGAGAGCCCGCGCCAGTGACAGACCCGCGACCCCCGCACCGATGATGACGACCTCTTGCATGAGAGCGCTCCAGCTTAGCTCACTCGGAGCAACGTCTGTAGTATCGTTCGTCCATGAAGCTCGTTTCCTATCGTTTGGGCGGCACACCTCATGCGGGCGTGATCGTCGCGAACAATCGCATCGCCAGGCTTTCGCGGAGTCTGAGAGAGATTCTTTCGGCCGGCGAGGAAGGAATGTCGAACGCCCGCGCCGTCGCGGCGGCTGGAAAATCGGATCACGCCGTCGACGAGGTCGAGCTGCTGCCGGTCATCCCCGACCCTCCCGCGATCTGGTGCGTCGGGGTGAACTACGACGAGCACCGGCAGGAGACGGGCCGCGAGGCGTCGAAGTACCCGACGCTCTTCCTTCGCATCGCCGCGAGCCAGGTGGGCCACCGCCAGGCGATGGTCCGGCCGAAGGCGTCCGTGGAGCTCGATTACGAGGGCGAGCTCGCGGTGGTGATCGGTACGTCGGGCCGCCACATCCCGGAGAGCGAGGCGATGCAGCACGTCGCCGGCTACTCCTGCTACAACGACGGCTCCGTCCGCGACTGGCAGCGGCACACGACGCAGTTCGGTCCGGGAAAGAACTTCCATCGCACGGGCGCCTTCGGCCCGTGGCTCGTGACCGCGGACGAGCTTACCGATCCCTACCGGCAGACGCTGGTCACGCGCGTGAGCGGCGACGAGCTCCAGAGGACCGAAATCGGGGCGATGACCTTCAAGATCGAGTTTCTGATCCACTACCTCTCGACGGTCTACGAGCTCCAGCCGGGAGACGTCATCTCGACGGGAACTCCCGGAGGCGTCGGCTCCAAGCGCAAGCCCCCGAGGTTCCTGAAGGCCGGCGACCAGGTCGAGGTCGAGATCTCGGGGATCGGTGTGCTGTCGAATCCGGTCATCGACGAAGCTTGAAGCTCCATCGCAACGTCTGGGTCACGTCGGCGACGAGCTTTCTCACCGACGTGTCGACGGAGATGGTCTTCGACGTTCTCCCG
>DAISKN010000748.1:0-3480 GCA_036820975.1 Acidobacteriota bacterium
TCGACGCGCGAGGGCCTGGGAGCGGTGGTGACCGTCGAGACCTCGTCCGGGAGACAGAGGCGCGAGGCAGGCACTTCGGGGAGCCACGCGAGCGCCCGTGACTCGAGGGTACACTTCGGGGTCGGAAACGAATCCGTCCGATCGGTCGAAGTGCAGTGGCCGTCGGGAGCCCGCGAACGTCTGGAAGCTCCCCGCGAGGCTCTTCTGCTGGTGGTCAAGGAAGGCGTGGGGTTGGTCGCTTACAGCTCCGGCGCCCGGTAGATCTCCCGCCCTTCGAATAGCGTCAACAGGACCTTCGCCTCGCCCACCTGCTCCGGTGCTACCTCGAAGAGGTCCCGATCGAGGACCACGATATCGGCCACCTTCCCCGCCTCGAGCGAGCCGATCCGATCCTCGAGCCTCGCGGCGAAAGCGCCGTTGGCGGTGAAGCTCGCGATCATCTGCTCGAGGCTCACCCTTTCTTCGGGACCGAGGACCATGTCCGGATTCGCGGAGTCGAACGATCGGGTGATCCCCATCTTCATTCCCACCACGGGGCTGAAGGGGATGGTCACGGGGAAATCGCTGGCCGAGGCCACGGTGACACCGGCGTCGAAGAAGCTCTTCATCGGATACTCCCGGGAAGCGCGCTCCTCGCCCAGGTACGGGGCCTCGATGGCGTCGTAGAAGCCTCCTTTGCTGAACCAGAACGGCTGAGGCACGGCGATGACGGACAGATCCGCGAAGCGCTTCACGTCCGAAGGCGTGACCAGTTGGAGGTGTGTCACCTGGTGCCTCGCATCGGTTCGGCCGTTCTTCTCCCGCGCGAACTGGAAAGCGTCGAGAGCGAGCCCGGTCGCGGCGTCGCCGATGGCATGAACGTGGACGATGAACCCCTCGCGATCCGCGGCCGCGACCATCACGTTCAAGTGAGCCGGGTCCCAGAGGAGCTCGCCTCGATAGTCCGGGCGGTGGGCGTACGGCTCGTGAAGATAGGCGGTCTCGCCCTCGACGACGCCGTCGACGAAGATCTTCACCGCGTCGATCTCGAAGAGGCCGCCTTTCTGCTTTTCCCGTTCGGCAACGAGCTCCCGGACGCGCTCGACCGGATCGTCGGGAGTGAGGAGAAGCGAGCCGCGGAACCGGACGCCGAGCTTTCCCTCGCTCTCGAGCCTCTCGTAGGCGACCATCTCGGAAGGGTCGTAGTCCCCTGCGGCGGCGAGACCGATAGCGGCGATGCGCGCGGTGGTGACGCCGTCCTTCGCCGCCATTTCCTGGAAGGCCAGGAGCCCGGTCATTCTCTCTTCCACGGTGAACGGAGGAAGGACGGCGGAGACGAGCCCGGTCGCGCTCTCCCGGAGAGTCCCCATCGGCTCACCGGTCGAAGGATCGCGCTCGATGACGCCGCCTTGCGGGTCCGGCGTATCCTTCGTGATTCCGGCGAGCTCGAGCGCCTTCGAGTTCACCCAGGACGAATGTCCGTCGCCCGAGCCGAGCTGCACCGGCCGGTCGGAGACGACCCCGTCGAGGTCTCCCTTCTTCGGGCCGGTCAGCGGAAAAAGCGCGTTCGACCAACCGCTTCCACGGATGGCCTCCTTCTCGGGATTCTCCCGGGCGAAACGCCGAACGGCCTCGAGATACTGCTCGAGGGACCTGAGGTCGTTGAGGCTGACGGCGACCGCCTGGACCATCGCTCCCGTCGGATGGGAGTGGCTGTCGATGAAGCCCGGGAGGACCATCTTCCCCCCGAGGTCGATGACCTCGGTCTCCGGGCCGACGAAGGCTTCCACCCCCGTGTCGTCGCCGACGTACAGGATCGTGCCGCCTCCGACGGCGAGGGACCGCGCCCGGCGCCCCGTCGAGTCCTGAGTGTGGATGTTGCCGTTACGGAGCACCCAGTCGGCTTTGGGCCCGGTCCCGCAGGCGGAAGAGAGAAGGAGCAGGAGAGTGATTCGGCTTCGCATCGGGCGGGAGTCTATACCCGCGCGACGCCGGAAAATGCTCTCTATTCGTAGCGGAGCGCCGTCATCGGACTCACCCGCGACGCCCGGAGCGCGGGCACGAGATTCGCGGCTCCCGCGACCGCGAGCAGCACCAGCGCGGCGCCGAGATAGGCGAGGGGGTCGACGGAGCTGACACCGTAGAGGTACGCCTCGAGTACCTTCGCGAGGAAGGCGGAGGCGACGGCGCCAATCGCGACTCCCACGAGCGTGAGGCGCATCCCCGAAGAGAGAATCATCCGGACTACGTCGGAGCCGCGAGCGCCGAGCGCCATCCGAAGGCCGACCTCCCGGGTTCGCCGGCTGACGGAATAGGCGATTACGCCGTAGAGGCCGACGGCGGCGAGGGCGAGAGCGAGCGCGCCGAAAGCGCCCAGAAGCGCGGCGCCGGCGCGGGTCGGAAGCAGGGTGACGTCGACCACTTCCTGCGCCGTCGCCCTTTCGGTGAACACGATCTCGGGGTTCATGGCGAGAATCTCGCGCTCGAGAACGGGAAGGGCGGCGTCCGCCCGCCCGCTCACCCGGACCATCGCCGTGGTGAGGACCGAGGGGGACTGAGCCCAGGCGAAGTGAAGGTAGGGCCTCGGCTCTTCTCCCACGGTCCTCACTTTGTGATCGCGAGCAACTCCCACGATCTCGAACGGCCGGCTGTCGAAGCCGTCGGTGTAGATGAGTTTTCCCAGGGCGCTCTCGTTCGGCCAGTAGCGATTCGCCATGGCCTGGTTCACGATGACGACGGCAGGGCTTCCCTTGCGATCGGTCGCATCGAAGCCGCGGCCCTCGACTATGGGAACACCCACCACGCGGAAGTAGCTCGGGTCGACGTAGGTGGCGTCGATGGTGGTCGGATCGTCGTCCGGCCGGTGATGTCCGGGAATGAGGACTCCCTCCATATTAATGTCGGGAGCGAGAGGCATCCGCACGGCCATCGACACCGCTTCCACTCCGGGAAGCCCTTCGAGCCTCTCCACCATCTGCGCCTGAAAGGCCTCGACCTCCTCCACGGAGTAGTTGTTCATCCCGAGGTCGAAGGAAACGGAGGCGATCCCCGAGGGATCGAACCCGAGGTCGGCGTTCTGCGCCTCGACGAGCGCGCGAGTGAGGAGCGCGCCCGCGACCAGGAGAACCAGCGATACCGCGAGCTGCCCCACTACCAGCGCCTTGGAAAGGAACGAGCCCCGCCGAGGACCGCCCTGGGTCGCGGCGCTGTCGCCTTTCAGCGCGGGAACCAGATCGGGCCTCGACGCGCGCCAGGCGGGCGCAAGGCCGAAGAAGACCGCGGTCGCCATCGAGAGCGCGATGGCGTAGGCAATGACCGTGAGATCGATGCCGATTGCGAAAGTGACGGGAATCGGAAGCGGAGGCTGAAGCGCCGAGAGGATCTTCCCGGCCGCCGCCGCGACCGCGAGACCCGCGAGTGTCCCGAGACCCGCGAGCACGAAGCTCTCGCACATCAGCTGGCGAAGCAGGTCCGCGCGGCTGGCTCCCACGGAAAGGCGCA
>DAISKN010000749.1:0-3470 GCA_036820975.1 Acidobacteriota bacterium
AGCCGCGCATGGCCCTCGCCGGCGGCCCCGACGGCCTCACCGCCATCACCCGGCTCCTCGAGGGTGTGGGGGCCGTGCTCGACTCCGGAGGCACGGTGGTGATGGAGATCGGAAAAGGGCAGGACCCCCAGGTGGCCGAGCGCATCCTTTCCGCCGGACTCGAGCTTCTTCGAATCGTTCCCGACCTCGCGGGGATCCCCCGGGTCGTCGTCGCCCGAAAGCGATAGCAGGGTGCTGCAACTCATACGCACCCTACGCGAGCGGAGCGTCCGCCTTCGCGCGAAGCGGTTCGGCGAGACCGCGTCGGAGCCCGAAGGGCGGAGGCGGGAGCCCGGCCGAGCGAAGAGCGAGGCGAGCAACTAAGAATGGACAAATTGCGGATCGCGGGAGGGAAACGCCTGTCGGGACGGGTATCCGTCGGCGGCGCCAAGAACGCCTCGCTTCCGGAAATGGCAGCGTCGATTCTCACCGAGGAGCCCCTTCATCTCACGAACGTTCCCGACGTCTGGGACGTGGGCACGATGCGGCGTCTGCTGAAGGACCTCGGGGTCGAATGCGCGCGTCGCTCGCCCGAGGAGGTCGAGCTCGAAGCGCGCCATCTCGTCGACCACGAAGCGCCCTACGAGCTGGTGAAGACCATGCGAGCCTCGGTGCTGGTTCTGGGGCCGCTCCTCGCGCGCCACGGGAAAGCCCGAGTGTCGCTTCCGGGCGGATGCGCGATCGGCGCCCGGCCGATCGATCAGCACATCGAGGGGATGAAGGCGCTCGGAGCTCGGGTGGTTCTCGAGCATGGTTTCGTCGCGGCGGAGACCGACGGACTGCGGGGGAACCGTTTCCGCTTCGAGACGCAGACAGTGACCGGCACCGAGAACCTGATGATGGCCGCGAGCCTCGCCCGGGGCACGTCGGTTCTCGAGAACGCCGCGCGCGAGCCGGAGATCGAGGACCTGGCGAAGCTCTTGACGGCGATGGGAGCCCGGATCGAGGGCGCGGGAACTTCGACTCTCACGATTCAGGGAGTCGAGCGGCTCCACGGGGCCCGGCACGAGGTTCTGCCGGACCGTATCGAAGCGGGCACCTATATCGTGGCCTCCGCCTTGATGGGCGAAGGGGTCACGGTCGAGCGCTGTCGGCCGGGAAATCTGACGGCGGTTCTCGAAGCACTCGGGCGCGCGGGGGTGAAGACCGATTGCGGTGAGACGTCGATCCAGGTGGGCCCCTCCCCGCATCCGTTTCGTCCCGTCGACGTGACCACCGAACCCTACCCCGGATTTCCCACCGATATGCAGGCGCAGTTCATGGTGCTCCTGACGCAGGCGGCTGGCCAGAGCGTCATCCAGGAAACGATTTTCGAGAACCGCTTCATGCACGTGGGCGAGCTCGCCCGGATGGGGGCGCGCATCGAGCTCCGGGGACACGAGGCGGTGGTCTTCGGCCCGACGCCGCTCTCCGGAGCCAAGGTGATGGCGACGGACCTCAGGGCCAGCGCCTGCCTGGTGCTCGCGGCGCTCGCCGCAGAGGGGGAGAGCGTCATCGATCGCGTCTATCACCTCGACCGCGGGTACGAGCGCATCGAAGAGAAGCTCCGGGCGCTCGGAGCCGAGGTTTCGCGAATCGCGTAGTCTTCCCCGTAGGCCGTAGGCTTTCCCCACCAATCCCGCGTTTCCGGGTTGGGCACCACATCCCCGGAACTGACTCTCTCTCGGCATGTTCCTTCAAAGCCGCCTCGGTGGCACCGCTCTTGCTTTTTTCACGCGACATTGGGGAGGGCGTGATGATTTGTCCATCCTGCAAGAAGAGCGGACCAGCTTCCTTCAAGTGCCGGAATTGCGGAGCGGAGCTGATGCGGGGTCGTTATCGAACCGACGAATCGAAGAGCGAGGGACCCGCGGGCCCGGGACCTGCCTTCCGGTCACCGGCGGCGGCCGTCGCCGGGGGCGGCGGCGCGATCGCGTTGGAGAACCCGTACGCGACCCCGCGAGCGCCCGCGCGCGCCGACTTTTCCGCGCGCGCGGGAAGCGAGGCCCTCGCGTCGCGAGGCTCGAGGCTCGCGGCGTCTCTCATCGACGGCCTGGCGGCGATGGTGATCCTCCTTCCCGCGCTCGCTGCGATGTTCTTCGTTGGCGAAAGCTCGACTCTTTCCACCCCGGCGGCGCTGCTCGCCGCCCTCTCGGGAATCGCGTTCCTGGGCTTCGCGATCTACCAGCTGTCGATGCTGGTCCGAAAGGGCCAGACCCTGGGGAAGAGGACGATGAACATCCGCATCGTGAATCACTCCGACGGGCAAGTCCCCTCGGCGGGACGGCTCCTCGGGATGCGGTACTTCGTGAACTCGCTTCTGGGGAACGTGATCCCCTTCTACGCGTTCATCGACATGCTGCTCATCTTCGGAAGCGAACAGCGGTGCATCCACGACTACCTCGCGGGGACGAAGGTGGTCGAGACCTGACGGTGCTGTTAGACTAGAAAGAACCGTTTCAAGGAGCCAATCGCTCCCGGTCTCTGACTTCGCCTCCTTTCGACCGTTTTACCGATGTCGCGCCCCGAGGAAGCCGCAACCCGTGTCCTGAGCGACCAGACCTTCCTCGAGATACCGGAGAACGTCCGGCTCGGCTTCCGCCTCGCGGGTCCGGGCACGCGTCTCGGTGCCTATCTGCTGGACCTGGGCGTTCGATCCGCGGCCCTCTACGCCATCGTGACGGTGCTTTCCCTCGTTCTGCTCCCGTTCGCGACCACCGGTCTGTCCGTCGGAGTCTACTTCGTGGTGGCTTTCGTCCTGGAATGGGGATACGGGTGCTTCTTCGAGACCTGGTGGAACGGGCAGACGCCGGGTAAGCGCGCGTTCGGCCTCAGGGTCATCAAGACCGAAGGCTACGCCATCGGGTTCTACGAAGCGATGCTCCGGAACCTTCTGCGCGCCGCCGATTTCGTTCCCCTGTTCTACGCCGCCGGGTTTCTCACCGCGATGAGCAATCCCCGCCTTCAACGGATCGGCGATCTGGTCGCGGGCACGATGGTGGTGCGCGAGAGAAAGCCGGTCCTGGGCGGAGAGCTCGATGGCCTTTCGGACTACCCGGCGTTTCCGCCCGAGGCCTTCCGCCATCGCTACCGGCCCTCGGAGAAGACTCTCGAGGTCATCGAGAGCCTGTTCCGACGCAGGTTCGATCTGGCACCCGCCAGGCTCGACGAGATCGCCCTCATCCTCGCCGAGCCCCTGGGAAAGCGCCTGGATGCGTTCGCCGATCGCAAGTTCGCCCGGGACGAGCCCTCGGAGTTTCTCTTTCGCGTGCTCTCCGCTCATCGCGCCCGGATCGAGAGCGCGATTGCGGAGGATCGCGAGCCCGCCGCGCGCGGCCGAGGGAGAGCGTCCCGCCCCGCGGCCTCGTTCTCATGAACAAGCAGTCGTTTCTGAAGGAGCGCGGTCCGTCCTGGAAGCGGTTCGAGTCGCTCCTCGTCCGCGCCGAGGCGCC
>DAISKN010000750.1:0-3463 GCA_036820975.1 Acidobacteriota bacterium
CACCCGCTACCATTCGGAAGCGGAATCTCTCATCGGGTCGGGGGCCGATCGGGTGGTTGCGGACGAGCTCGAAGGGATCGTCGCTCTGTTCTCCGAGGCGCTACACGACTACGGCGTGCCCGCGGAGGAGATCCTGCGCTACGAAGAAGCGATCCGGAGCGGCAGCTACGCTGCCCTCGAGGCAAGAGAGTCGATTGCCCCCTGTACGTTCGGCGAGAACTGCCTTTCCATCCGCTCCGTCGGCATCCGCGCCGGGGCTCCGGTCGAAGGACGCACATGGGAAGAGCTCGGACTCGAGGCGCGGTCGGGAGTGCGTCTCCTCTCGCTCCGAAGGCGCGGAGCCGGGATCGCGACGGAACCCGAGCGACAGAGACTTCTACCCGGAGACGAGGTCACGATCGAGGGCACCGCGTCCGGGTTCGCGGAGGCGGCGCCGCTCTTCGCCGCCTCCGGCTCGCCGCTGGTTCTAGCCGACTCGGCGCCGCAGAGAGCGGACTGGATCGATATCGAGAAGCCCGTCGATCTCGCGGTGAAGAGCGGGAGCAGCTGCGCCCATCTCGGCGAGATTCGCCCGGTCTACCCGAGCGCCGCGGGATGCGAAGACTGCCTTCGGACGGGAGATCGCTGGGTCCACCTCCGTGCCTGCATGAGCTGCGGGCACATGGGCTGCTGCGACTCTTCACCGAACCGGCACACCACCAAGCATTACGAGGCGACGGCCCATCCCATCATGCGCTCGATGGAGCGCGGAGAGAACTGGGGATGGTGCTACGTGGACGAGATCGAGCTGTAGAGCGACTCGACTAGCGGCGATACCGCCGGACGGCTGTCGTCCCCACGGACAGGAACCCACAAACCATCAAGAGAAGTGCCGACGGCTCCGGCACCGAGAATGACGCGGCGAAATCGTCGACGCTTATGTTGAACGCATTCCCGTTCGCCTGGCTGCCGATACGCATCCCGATCGCGGGGCCCAGGGAATCGAACTCTACCAGCGTGTTGGATCCGAGATTTGGAGCACCCGGCGCTCGCGGGACGCGCTCTCGCCCCTCTCGATCCTCAGCCGCCGCCGGTCTCGCGCGAGTACGTCGAAGACCCGACCGAACGCCGATGAGCGGCGCCTACTGCCGGCGGACCACGGCGAACTTCCGGTAGACGAGTCCGATGACCGACTCGTGCCTCTCCTCGATGCCGAGCTCGATATAGTGGACGTTGGGCTGATACGAGTGGAGGTACGGCAAACGGACGACCTCGACGCCGTCGAGCAGAACGCGGGCGAGCTCGTCCTCCCCCGCCGGACCCCATTCGACCCGCCAGGTGTAGACCCTTCCCGGATCGAACGTGTTGAAGTTGTAGCCGCCGTCTTCCTGGTGACCCTGGGAGATCCAGCGGAGCCGGATCCAGGGCGGATTGTGGTCGGGTGGCCAGGCGTGCTGGAGGTTGACGCGGAACGCATTCGTCCGGAAGTTCCCGGCCGTGGGATCCCACATTCCGAAGAACATGCGGCTGTCAGCGATTCCCTGCGGAGTGAGCCCGATGTTCTCCCACTGCACGTATCCGTTCTCGATCGAATCCACTTCGTAGCGGAGGAAGTCGTCGTTGGTGTCCACGCGCCAACCCGAGGAGATGAACGTCCCCCCTTGCCTCGCTATCGCCGCGGTAATTCCGTTCAGGAGGTCGTCGGCGAGAACGATCGACTCGCCGGCACCACCGCCGACTCCGAGAATCGCCACTTGAGCGACGGCGGAAAAGGCCCCCACGACGCCGGCAACCTCGGCGCGGGCCCTCCAGAAGTAGGAACCGTCCGCGAGGGGCTGGCTCACCTCCCAGCTCGTCTGACCCGAGCCCTGAGCGATTCCCGAGGTCTGGACGACGATGGCTCCGAAGCTCTGATCGCTCGCGACCTGGAAGGAGTACGTCGGCGAAGCGCCGTTGCTCGCCGTGGAATTGGTGACGGTGAGCGTCGGCTGGGTATCCGAAGTGGGAGCTGACGAGTTGGGGCCCGAGATGCCCGGGGCCGTGAGCGTGACGCTCGCGCCGCTCGAGGCCCCCCCGCTTTCCTCGTCGCCGCAGCCGCCGAGGGCGAGAGTACCCGCGAGAAGCACCATGGAGGTCGACGAGCGATCGTTCATAGCGCCAAACCCTAGCAGATCGATTCGCGCACGGCCACGCGAGGACGTCCGGAGCGCCGAAACTCGGGCGTCTGGGTGAGAAGATACGAGCTTCCCAGGGTGCCATCGGCGAAGAGGTTCAGGCTTCGGCAGGTGCTCGCTTCGAAGCTCCAGAGCGTCACCTCCATCCCTGAGAGGTCCATCACCGGATTTCCCCGGTACGAACGGGCGGGTCGAAGTCCGGCGAACTCACGCCATGGACGAGGGTCGGAGAAGAGCCGGCGCAGGACCAGCCTTCGCACTCCAATCTCCCGGCATCTCTCGAGGAAGTCCTCGACTCCAGCCTCGTTGTGCTCGTTGACGACCGCGGAGACCTTGACGGGAATCGCGGCACCTTCCACGATGCGCGCGAGGTCGGGCACCTGTCGCGAGCCCATCAGCCTCTCGTACACCTCGGGCTCGAACGAAGGGAAGGAGATCGCGGCGCGATCGTAAAGGTTGAATACCGGAAGCTTCTTCAGCGACAGCACTCCGTTGGTGTGGATCGAGATTCGGGCCCCGGGGTGAAGCCGGCGCCGGAGCTCCTCGACGAGCCGCGCTTCGTATCGGTAGAGGTGCGGGTCGGTCACCGTCCCGGTGAAGGCGATCTCGGGCACCGCCGCCTCGTTCACTTTCTCGATGAAGCCGTCGATGTTCCGGAGCGGCCAGAGGTCGAGGTTCGAGTCGTTCACCCGGGACGGAAGTCTCTTCCCGATGCACCAGGGACAGGCGCGGTTGCAGGGTCCGGCGAAGAGGATGTTCGCGAAATCGAACCCGTTCAAGCGGGGACCGGCTCCTCGGCGAGCCTGCGGGCGGACTTTCGATGCCGCTCGAAGTCCTCCGCCCGCTCCGGATCCCGCGAGAGGAGATACCGCTGAATCGAGGGCGCGTAGAAGAGCGCGTGGACGCCGTTCTTGTGATCGCAACCGGACGTCGTCAGCCGGAGCGTGTCCTCGTCCGAGTACTCCATCAGTTCCTCCCGCAGCACGAAGCCGACGGCGCGCGGGTACGCCTCCTCGAGAGACAGGCCGAACTTGCTCTGGAAGGAGGCGAGGTGGATCTCCCCGAAGTAGAAGCTCACGGAGCACATCTTCCCCATCATCTGGACCGCCGGAAGGTCATAGAGGTCCTGAATCGGAAGTCTCCGGGCCTCGACGCTCCTCAAGTAGGGCGGAAGCGACTTCCCCGCGGCCCCGTCGTTGTAGGCGATGGTAGTGTCGGTGAAGGTCTGGGCGCCGAGGCCGAGACCGAGGTAAGGAAGGCCTTCGGTCACCCGGCGAGCGAGATAGGAGCTCGTACCGACGTCCCCGGGA
>DAISKN010000751.1:0-3451 GCA_036820975.1 Acidobacteriota bacterium
TGGGAGAAGCGCTACGGCGCGGTCGAGCCGAAGCGGACGGAGACCAACCGTCGTCTCTACTCGTCCGAGGATCTCGAGCGTCTCGCGCTTCTCCGGCGGGCGACGCTCGCGGGTCGAAGCATCGGCCAGATCGCCAAGCTCCCCGCGCGCCGGCTGAAGGAGCTCGTCGAGGAAGACGAGGCGGCGGCACGGGCCGTCGTGCGTCCCGCGGGCTCCGAGCGCTTCCCTCGCTCCGCCGACGGGTCGAAGTCTCTCGACGCCTGCTTCGAGGCCGCGGAGCGCCTGGACACCGCGGCGTTTCAGGCGGCGCTCGACCAGGCCTCGATCTCGTTGAGCCGGCCGGCCCTGATGGAGCAGGTCATCGTGCCTTTGATGCACCGCATCGGCGACGCCTGGCGGGATGGAACGCTCCGGGTGGCTCACGAGCACCTCGCGTCGGCGCTGGTGCGCTCTTTCGTCGGCGGGCTCAACGGCGCCTTCCACGTTCCTTCCTCGGCGCCCGAAGTGATCGTGACCACGCCCGCGGGGCAGCTCCACGAGATCGGAGCGCTCCTCGCCTCGGTCACCGCGATCGCCGAAGGCTGGCGCGCCACGTACCTCGGTCCCAGCCTTCCCGCGGAGGAGATCGCCGCCGCCGCGCGCCAGAAGGGGGCGCGCGCGGTAGCCTTGAGCATCGTCTACCCCGTCGACGATCCGCACATGAGGAACGAGATCTCGAAGCTCGCCCAGCTCCTCGGTCCCTCGACCCCGATCCTCGTCGGCGGGCGGGGGGCTCCGAGCTACCGCGGCTTCATCGAAGAGTCGGGCGCCCGGTATCTCCCCGATATCCAGAGCCTGCGAAACGAGCTGGAGGCGATTCGCGCCGGCGAGCGGGAGAAGTAAACTGGCGTCCATGGCGAAGCGCGACGTGACGAGCCGGTGCGCCTGGGCGGCCTCCGGCAACGATCTCTACATCGAGTACCACGACCGGGAGTGGGGCGTTCCCGTGCACGACGACCGCACTCACTTCGAGTTCCTGATCCTGGAAGGGGCGCAGGCGGGCCTTTCCTGGGCGACGATTCTGAACAAGCGCGAGGCTTACCGGAAAGCCTTCGCCGGCTTCGACCCGGTGAAGGTCGCTCGGTTCTCCGAGGAGAAAGTCGCGAAGCTCCTCGAGAACCCGGGTATCGTGCGCAACCGGCTCAAGGTGCAGGCGGCGGTCACGAATGCCCGCGCCTTTCTCGAGGTCCGGAAGGAGTTCGGAAGCTTCGACGCGTACGTCTGGCCCTTCGTCGGGGGAAGACCGATCGTCCACCGGCGGAAGAGCATGAAGGACGTGCCAGCGACCAGCCCGGAATCCGACGCTCTCAGCCGGGACTTGAAGAAGCGGGGCTTCAAGTTCGTGGGAACGACCATCCTCTACGCCCACATGCAGGCGGTCGGGATGGTGAACGACCACGAGGTGAGCTGCTTTCTTTATACTCGCTGCGCGCGGATGAAATAGATCATGTTTGCGGCATTGCTGTTCGCGATTCTAGCCGAGCCCTCCTCCGACCCCGCCCGGCTGCTCCGGGAACGATTCGAGAAGGACGTCCGGGAGATCGCCTCCCGCGTCGACGGCGTTCTCGGTGTCACCATCCTCGATCCTGCGACCGGCGACCGGATCTCGTTCCACGGAGATCTGGTGTTCACCCAGGCGAGCGCGATCAAGCTCCCGGTGCTGGTGGAGCTGATGCGCCAGGTCGAGGCGGGAGAGCAGAACCTCGACGGAGTCGTGACTCTCGCGGCTACGGACGTCGTTCCCGGAAGCGGGGTGCTCCAGCAGCTCACTCCGGGAAAGGTGAGCCTGAGCCTTCGCGACGTCGCGACGTTGATGGTCACGGTGAGCGACAACACCGCGACCAACATGATCATCGACCGCGTGGGAATGGCCAAGGTCAACGCCGAGATGGCCCGTCTCGGGCTCGCCTCGACGAAGCTCCAGAGGAAGATGCAGGATCGCACCGCCTGGGAGGAGAACCGGGAGAACCTCTCGACTCCCGACGAACAGGCGCGCCTGCTCGAGCTTCTCTACAAGGGCGAAATCCTTTCCGCGAAGAGCCGGGAGGAGATCGACCGCATCCTCACCATCCCCAAGCCGGGACAGCTCCGCACCCTCCTTCCGGAAGGGACGAAGGTCGCCCACAAGACGGGGACTCTTTCGGGGGTGGTGGTCGACGTGGGGATCGTCTATCTCGCCGACCGCCCGTTCATCGTGGCCGGCATGGGTAACTGGCTCACGGACGCGGACGAGGCGGAGCGGGCGATTTCCGAGATCGCGCTTCTCGCCTATCGCTACTTCGACCGTATCGCGCATTCGAACGCGTACGGGCACAAGAAGTAATCAGACCGTCGCCCGGCGGATCCTGTGCTTCAGCTTCTTGATGTTGTGGCGGAGACGCTTGAGCTCGTCGGCCTTCTTCGCCTCGATGACGCCGGTCCGCTTCTTCTTGAGCGCCCGAATCTGGGACTTGATCTTGCTCTTGTCCAGCCCCACCACCTTGTGATGGGCCCGGGCGTCGATCCCGAGGGCGGTGCAGAGGCCGAGGAGAACCTGCTCCTTGTGCATCTGCGTGTGGCCCTTCACCGCTTCGTGCTCGACGCCGGCGGCGATCTCGCGGAGCTCGGCAACGGTTTTCTTGCTCAGTTCTTCATAGGTATATGCCATGGGCGCTAGGTTATCACGGGCGGAGGCGGGCCGAAACGCGGATGCTCGGCGTAGACCATGGTCGAGGCCTCGCGGAAGAAACCGAGCTCGCGAAGGAGATCGAAATAAGGGCCTTCGACCGGAGGCCGGTCGTCGATCGAGCCGATCCGCAGCCGGTGGGGACGCCGGCGCGGGAGACGCATGAGCGTCTCCAGAGCCGCCCGGGCGACGTCGGGATCCGAGAAGGGCCCGAACGTGAGGAGCGTTCGACCGCCCTTCTCCATGTAGAGGGCGAGCTCCCCTCGATGGAGGACGACCCAGGCCCCGGGGACCCGGCGCGGGCGGCCGCCATGCTCCGCCTCCGGCCAGGGGAGGATCCCGCCGTACGGATTGGCGGGATCGACGGCGAGAAGCGCTCGCGTCTCCTTCCCGGGACGATCCCGATGCGCGCGGAGCCTCTCCACCGCGCCCGCGAGCGCGAACTGGGATCCGGCGAGCCCTTCGACGAAGTGCCCGCGGCGCAGGCGCCCGCGCTCTTCCATTTCCCGCAGCACGGGATAGATCGAGGCGTAGCCCCCCGGAATCTCCTCGAACTGCGCCGCGGCGCGGCTCGCGAGGCCGTATCGTTCGAGGAGCATCATCACCCGGGCGTGCGCGCGCTCGGTGTCCGAGATCGAGGGATCGAGGAGTCCCTCGACGAGCGACCATCTCCCGCCGGCGTACTTGGGAACGGTAGGGCGTTTCCCGCCCCTTCGGCCCCGCGACTTTCCCAGGTTCCGGAGGGGA
>DAISKN010000752.1:0-3445 GCA_036820975.1 Acidobacteriota bacterium
TGAGGATCGCGGATCCCGATCGGGCCGTCGAGGTCTCGAAGGCCATCGACGAGACGTTCGCGAACTCCCCGGCGGAGACCAAGGCGGAGACGGAGGGCGCTTTCGTCCGGGCCTTCGCCGAGCAGATCGGGAACATCGGCGCGATCATGCAGGCCATCCTGACCGCCGTCTTCTTCACTATTCTCCTCGTCGCCGGAAACACCATGGCGCAGTCGGTGCGCGAGCGCACGGGCGAGCTCGCCGTGCTCAAGGCCGTGGGCTTCACCGACGGCACGGTGCTGGGGCTCGTCCTGGCGGAGGCGCTCACCCTCGCGGCGCTCGGAGGCTTCGCCGGGCTCGCCGTGTCCTGGCTCCTCATCTCCCTCGGCGATCCGACCGGCGGAAGCCTTCCCATTTTCTACTTTCCCACGAAAGACCTCGTCCTCGGGGCCGTCTTCGTCGTCGGCCTGGGCATCGCTACCGGCTTTCTTCCCGCGCTCCAGGCGGGCCGGCTCCAGATCGCCCACGCCCTACGGAGGCTCGCTTGAACTGGCTCACGCAAATCATCGCCCTCACCGGCGTCAACGTGCGCACCTTGCATCAGCGGGTGGGCTCGTCGGCCTCCGCGATCTTCGGGATCGCCGGTGTCGTCGGCGTCCTCATCGGAGTGCTCTCGATCGCCGAGGGCTTTCGGCGCGCGATGACGGTGTCGGGAAAAGCCGACACCGTCCTGGTGATGCGGAGCGGCTCGGACACCGAGATGTCCAGCATCCTCGACGGCGACGAGGCGAAGGTCGTCTCCGACGTCGAGGGGATCGCCCGGACCAACGGCGTCGCCCTCGCTTCCTCGGAGCTCTTCGTCATCATCAATCTGCCCAAGCGCTCGACCGGCACCGACGCCAACGTGCCCCTGCGCGGGATCGCGCCCGCGGCCTTCGATGTCCGCGGCGACATCGAGATCGTGGAGGGTCGCGGCTTCGAATGGGGAAAGAACGAAATCATAGCCGGCATCGGGGCGAAGAACGAGTTCGAAGGGCTCGGGATCGGCTCTTCCATACCCGTGGGCCGGCAGGAGTGGAAGGTCGTGGGCATCTTCAGCGCGAACGGCGGAATCTCGGAATCCGAAATCTGGACCGACGCCGGGGTTCTGCAGCCGGCCTACCGGCGGGGCAACACCGTGCAGGCGGTCTACGCCCGGCTCGAGAGCCCCGACCGCTTCCAGGATTTCAAGGACCGGCTCACGACCGACCCCAGGCTCAACGTGATGGTAGTGCGCCAGACGGACTACTACGCGGAGCAGTCGACCGCGATAACCGGACTCATCACCACCGTGGGGACTCTGGTCGCGACCCTCATGGGGTTCGGCGCGGTGTTCGGAGCCCTGAACACGATGTACAGCGCCGTCTCGTCGCGGACCCGCGAGATCGCGACCCTGCGCGCCCTCGGGTTCGGCTCGGGAGCGATCGTGACGTCGGTGCTCCTCGAAGCGCTCCTCCTCGCCGTCATCGGCGGGGTAGTCGGCGCCGGGCTCGCATACGTGGCCTTCGACGGGTTCCGCACGGCCACCATGAACTGGCAGAGCTTCTCCCAGGTGACCTTCGCCTTCGACGTGACCCCGGCGCTTCTCGGGCAGGGAATCTTCTACGCGGTGGTGATCGGCCTCATCGGCGGGTTGTTCCCGGCGCTGCGCGCGGCGAGGCTTCCGATCTCGGCGGCGCTGAGAGAGTCGTAGATCCTTTGCAACGCAAAGGAGCATGGAACCGCAAAGGGGCAAAGAGGACTGGGAAGCCCGGTCCGGACCGAGTAGCCTTTCTACCCACGACGGACTCGAGTCAGTCTTTCGTAAACAAGATGGCAGAGCCCGCAACCCTCCCATAGCGACACGGGGTCGAGTCCCGTTGGGTATGCAATCGCTCCTGTCTCAGCGGACCGGATAGGCTGACCAGCGCGACCCTGCGGGCGGCGCTCGGCTCGCTTCCCGCAGCCACTGTCAGGCCCGCCGTCGACGGGGTGTAACCGGGTGCAGCCACGGGACCCCGCAACACGGCGCTTGCGAAATCTATTAGAATGTGCCGCACGGTGCCGGGGGAAGTCTCTCTGTTCCGAAAGGAGGATCAGATGACGAAGCTCAGGAAATGGATCGTGATTGCCTCCCTGGTTTTCCTCTGGGCCTGCGGCGGCAGTCCGGAGCAGGCGGCCTTGGACCAATTCTTCCGTGCCGCCCAGTCCAACGACTCATCCACGATCGCCTACATGTCGGCCGTCAGCCCTCCCATGGAGGTGGAGTCGTGGAAGGTGGGCGAGGTCAGCTCCCGATCGACGGAGCCGTTCACGTTGCCGGAGACTCTCGAAAAGTTCGAGGCCGCGAAGAAGGTACGAGACGAAGCCACGGAGAGGCGCCAGAAGTACGCGAAAGACCAGAAGGAGGCGCTCGAGCAGATCATCCCGAAGCTGCGGGACGATCCGGAGTACAAGTTCAAGGGGAAGCTTGGTGAGGTTCAAGAGGAGTGGGCGAAGCTCCTCGTTGAGCGCAACGAGACGGAGCACGCGTTTCAAGAGATCAAACAGGTCGTAAACCAGGAAACCAACCTCGCCTCCAAGTCGGTGATGCGCCAGGTGGACGTCGGGACGCTCCGTGGCGGTATCTCGGTGACGAAAATGATGCTCAACCTCAAACCCAAGGAGGGCGGCGCCGAGCTGCCCTTCATGGCGACGCTTCGAAAGTACGACCTCACGGCTCCGGAGGGCGATCGCACCGAGGGTTCGCGTTGGGTCATCGTCGACATCGAGGGGACGACGCCGGAGGCTCAGGCCGCTGCGTCCGCGAAGAAGGTGAAGAAACCAGCCGCGGAGCCGGCGGCGGAGGGCGAGGCCGTCAAGGTTGCCGAACGCTCCGGCGCCGACGAGAACCGGCCTGCGGGGAGGGATACAGGTTACACGCCCCGGGAGCTGCGCGGGCCAGCCAAGGTACAGATCCTCGCCCCCGAGACGAAGGTCCAGGGCGACGAAGTGGTCACCACGATCCGGGCGCGAAACGTCTCGAAGGACTGGATCACCGGGTTCATGGTGACGGAGCACTGGTACGACAAAGAAGGCGGCGCGGTGAGAAGCAGCTCCAGAACACATCGGGAGCGGTTCATGCCGGGTGAGGTGGTGGAGTTGGAGCTGCGGACCCGCAAGGGCGCGGACTTCTACCAGAGCCAGTACGAATTTGCGCACGCGAACGGGGAAGTCACCGCCACGACCGTCGGAAGCTTTCCGAAACAGACGGACGAATAACGCTCTCGTTGCACCGAGGCTTTTGGCCCGCGTCAGTGGCCTTTCGGCACGCTGGCGCGGGCGGGCCGGCTAGTTGGGTCTGCGGGGAGGGCTCGCCTCGTCCTGCTCGGTCGCGAGGATGCCGACGGTGGCCGCTGCCGCGCCGCCTCCGGCGAGAAGCAGAAGCAGACCGTTCGGGAACCCGTCG
>DAISKN010000753.1:0-3439 GCA_036820975.1 Acidobacteriota bacterium
CTGACCGTCGACGTCCGCCGCGCGACGGTCACGGTAGCGAACGTTCTCGGGTTTCTCCCCCCGTCGAGAGCCGCCGGCTCCGCCGCGTTCGGTCCGCGGACGCCGGAGCACGTGGTGATCGGCGCCCACTACGATCACCTGGGCCTGGGCGGGAAAGGAAGCCGCGACCGCAGGTCTCGAGGGCTGGTTCACAACGGCGCCGACGACAACGCTTCGGGTGTCGCGGGAGTTCTCGAGCTCGCGCGCGTCTTCTCCCTCGAGGTCGAGCGCCCGCGCGGAATCCTCTTCGCCGCGTTCGCCGGGGAGGAGCTCGGACTGAAAGGCTCCCGCCACTACACCAATCATCCGGCGTTCCCGCTGGATAACGCCGTCGCGATGATCAACCTCGACATGATCGGCCGCCTGCGGCACGACCTTCTCTACCTCGGCGGCATCGACCGGCTCCCGCAGCTCCAGGGATGGATCGAGGGCCGCCTCAAGGAGGAGGGCCTCGCCCTCTCCGGACGGTTCACCGCCGACGAGGCGAGCGACCACGCGCCCTTCATCCGCGCCGGAGTCCCGTCGCTCTTCTTCTTCACCGGACTCCACGGCGATTATCACAAGCCGACCGACGACCTCCAGTTCATCAACATCGAAGGGATGGAGCGGGTGCTGCGCGCCTCCTATCGGGTGTCGAGCGACATCCTCCACGGCGAGGACCGCCCGTCGCTCGTCGCCGTCGCGCGGGACGCCGAGCCCTATCGGAAGCGGGCCGGCTACTTCGGCATCGGGATCGACTCCAGCTTCGATGGTGAAGGGGTCCGCTTCGCCTACGTCGCCCGCGACGGGCCGGCCGCCCGCGCGGGCCTCGAGGCGGGCGACGTCCTGTTGGAAATCGACGGCCGCGCCATCGGCTCGAGCGACCGCGCCACCAGCATCATCCAGCAGCGCCGCCCCGGCGAGACCGTGAGCGCGAAGATCCGGCGCAAGGACCAGATCCTCGAAGTGAAGGTACGGCTCTCGACCTGGCCTTGAGTGATTCTGGTGTAAAGAAGAGGGATGTGGAGACAGGCGGAGATGAGGAGATGAGAGCGGTCACGAAATATTGATTCGAATCCCCCTTGACCTCTCTGGTCCCCCCATCCCCCTTCTTACACTCTTCATTGGCTGCTCAACGGAGCTCAGCTGGCGCGGGCTTTGTTGTAGAGACCGTTCTGCTCGAGGTAGCGCCGCAGCTTCTTCACGTGCTCCCACATCGCCGGCTTGAGCTTGGCGTTGTAGAGAAGCGCCGCGGGATGGTAGAGCACCATGAACTGGATGCCGGGGTAATCGGCGAGGGTGAAGAACCTTCCCGCCTCTTCACCCATCTGGAAGCTGGTCTTCGATTTGTCGATATGCTTGAGCGCGGTGGCGCCGAGGAGGAGAATCACCTTGGGCCGCACGAGCTCGATCTGGCGCTTCAGGTAGGGGATGCACTCCGCCGCTTCCTCGGTGCGAGGGCTGCGGTTCTCCGGCGGCCGGCACTTCACCACGTTCGCGATCAGCATGTCCCGGTCGGTGTCGATCCCGACCGCGCTCATGATTTTGTCGAAGAGCTGGCCGGCGCGGCCCACGAACGCCCGGCCTTCCTTGTCTTCGTTCTCTCCCGGACCCTCGCCGATGGTCATCACCGCGGCGGAGGGGTTTCCGCGATCGACCACGATGTTCGTCCGCCCTTGGTGGAGTCCGCACCTGGCGCAGCCGCTCGCCCGCAGGCGGTCACAGAACTCTGCGTAGCTGGCAGCACCCAGGATGGTGTTGCCGCCGGAGTCGAAGAGATCGAACTGCATCGCGGCGGGAGTCTAGCATTTTTTTAGTGCGCTGGGGCCCCACCCCCAGCGCTAGGTCGCGGGCCCTCCGGGCCCGTTGCCGAGGATTCGAGATCCACCCGCTACTTCGGGGCCCCAGCCCCAGCGCCAGAAATCCGGCGATCACGGAATCGACGCGAGGAGCTCGCGGGTCAGCGCGTGCTGGGGGGAACGAAAGAGATCGACGCGACTCTGGAGCTCCACGATTCTTCCGCGGTTCATGACCGCGACGCGATCGGCCACGTGCTCCACCACCCGGAGATCGTGGGCGATGAACAGATAGGTGAGCGAGAGCTTTTCCTGGAGCTCGAGGAGGAGGTTCAGGATCTGCGCCTCCACCGAGACGTCGAGAGCGGTCACCGGCTCGTCGGCGACGAGGAACTCCGGATCGAGCGCGATCGCCCGGGCGATCCCGACTCTCTGGCGCTCCCCTCCGGAAAGCTCGTGGGGATAGCGGCGGGCGAGCTCCGGCTTGAGCCCCACCAGCCGAAGGAGCTCCATCGTCCGCTCGTCGCGCTCGCGTCGCGTGCCCATGCGGTGGATGGTGAGAGGCTCCCGCACGATCGTGCGCACGTTCATCATCGGATTGAGCGAGCTGTAGGGATCCTGGAAGATGATCTGCATGCGGCGCCGGATCTTCCTCAGCGGCTCGCGGGCGAGCGCCAGGAGGTCGGTGCCGTCGAGGCGGACGCTTCCGGACGTCGGTTCGATGAGCCGCAGGATGAGACGGCCGAGCGTGCTCTTTCCCGATCCCGATTCTCCCACGAGCGCGAGCGTCTCCCCCCGGTAGATGTCGAGACGTACGCCGTCCACGGCGCGGACGTCGCCCGCGTGCCGGCGGAGAAGACCCCGGCGGATGGGAAAGAGCTTCGTCAGATCCCGGACTTCGACCAGCGCGCGCGGCTCGGTCATTTCGCGGCGATCGCCTCGAGCACCGCGCTCTCGTGGTAGCAGGCGCTCCGGTGGAACGAGTCTCCGCTTCCGCCGACGGGGAGCAGAGCGGGCACTTCGCGATCGCAGGGCTCGAAGCGCACCGGACACCTGGGCGAGAAAGCGCAGCCCGGAGGCAGAGCCGCGAGGTGCGGCACCATCCCCGCCATGGCCGCGAGCTTCGCTTTCCCCGGCGCGCCGCCCCGGGAGCGGGGAAGCGACTGCCAGAGGCCTCGGGTGTAGGGATGCCGGGGATCGTTGAGGATCGAGCTCGAGGATCCTTCCTCCACCACCCGGCCCGCGTACATCACCGCCACCCGGTCGGCGTTCTGGCGAACGAGCGCGAGATCGTGGGTGATGAGGAGCAGCGACAGCCGCCGCTCGGCCTTGAGGCGCGCGAGGAGCTCGAGGATTCGGGCTTGAAGGGTGGCGTCGAGGGCGGTCGTGGGCTCATCGGCGATGACGAGCTCGGGATCGCAGGCGATCGCCATGGCGATGAGCACCCGCTGCTTCATCCCTCCGCTGAGCTGGTGGGGGTAGTCCCTGGCGCGCTCGCCCGGCTCGGGAATTCGCACTTCGGCGAGGAGCTCGACCGCCCGCGCGCGGGCGGCGCCGCGGCTGAGGCCGAGATGCGCCCGGAGAGGCTCGGCGATCTGGTCGCCGATGGTGCGGACCGGATTCAG
>DAISKN010000754.1:0-3435 GCA_036820975.1 Acidobacteriota bacterium
GGCGTACGTTCCCGTGGACCCGAGCGCTCCCGCGCGAAGAAATCTCGACATCCTCTCCGATTGTTCCGTCCGGGTAGTCATCACGGATCGATCGCGCGCGGCGAAGCTTCGCGAGGAGTCGGCGCGCGAAGCGAAGATACTCGACGAGCTGCCTTCGCTCGGTCGCTGGGGGACGGACCTGGTACTGCTCGAAGCCCCTCACGGCAATGACCCGGAGGCGGCACCCGACGGGCTCGCCTATATCCTCTACACTTCCGGATCCACGGGAAAACCGAAGGGCGTGATGCACACCCACGCGAGCGCTCTAGCCTTCGTGGACTGGTGCTCCGAGAGGTTCGTTCCCACGAGCGACGATCGATTCTCGTCCCACGCTCCATTTCACTTCGACTTGTCGATCCTGGATCTCTACGTTCCCATTCGTCACGGCGGCGCCGTCGTCCTGATCGGCGAGGAAGCTGGAAAGAAACCGCTCCAGCTCGCCGAGCTGATCCGGGAGAACCGCCTCACGATCTGGTATTCCACTCCGTCGATCCTCCGCCTGCTTCTGGACTTCGGGAAGCTCGATCCCCGCGATGCCTCGACCCTCCGGATCGTGTTCTTCGCCGGTGAGGTCTTTCCCATGAAGCACCTCCGGGCGCTCAAATCGACGTGGCCTCACCCGCGGTACTACAACCTCTACGGCCCGACGGAAACGAACGTCTGCACCTACTACGAGGTGCCCGCGGAGCTCGCGTTCGAGGACGGTGAAACTCTTCCCATCGGGTCGGCCTGCTCGAGCGACGAGCTCAAGATAGTGGACCCGGACGGAAGGGAGGTCGCCCCGGGGGAAGAGGGCGAGCTTCTCGTGTTCGGCGGCTCGGTCATGATCGGGTACTGGAACCGGCCGGAGTTGACGGAAAAATCGTTCTCCGTGGATGAATCCGGCCGACCCTGGTACCGGACGGGAGACGTCGTGGTGGACGAGGGGAGCGGCTCCCTGCGGTTTCTCGGGCGTCGGGACCGCATGGTGAAACGCCGAGGCTACAGGGTCGAGCTCGGAGAGATCGAATCCGCGCTCTATCGGCACCCTCAGGTCGCGGAAGCGGCGACGGTCGCTCTCCCGGATCCCGAAAGCGGCGTCCTCATCAAGGCCTTCCTGAGCTGGTCGGGGAAAGCTCCGCCTTCCCTGATCGAGCTGAAACAGTTCTGCGCGTCGAATCTTCCGCTGTACATGGTGCCGGATCGGTTCGAGTGCCTCGACGGCCTTCCCAAGACCTCTACGGACAAGATCGACTACCAGACGCTCGCGAGGCGCGGCTGATGGATTTCAATCTCAGCGAAGAACAGCGCCTGCTCAGCGAGAACATCGTCCGCTTCGCCCAGAAGGAGCTGAACGAGGGCCTTCGCGAGCGGGATCGCCTCCAGGAGTTTCCGCACGAGCTCTGGCTCAAGTGCGGCGAGATGGGGCTTCAGGGCCTTCCCGTTCCCGAGGAGTACGGCGGCGCCGGCTGCGATCCCCTGACCGTTGCGATCGCGCTCGAGGCTTTCGGATACGGATGCCGCGACGGCGGCCTGGTGTTCGCCGTTTGCGCCCATCTTCTCGCCTGCGTCGTCCCGATCTGGAAGCATGGGAACGAGGAACAGAAGAGGAATCTGCTCCCACGCCTCTCCAACGGGACTCTCATCGCCGTGAACGGCATGACCGAGCCTCAGACGGGCTCGAACGCCTTCGCCATGACGACGAAGGCGGTTCCCGACGGCGACGGGTTTCGTCTCAATGGCGCCAAGACCTTCAGCTCCAACGGGCCCATCGCCGACATCGCGCTGCTCTACGCCCTCACCGACGAAAAGAAGGGCTACCACGGAGGCGTCACCGCCTTTCTGGTCGAGAAGGGGACGAAGGGATTCTCGACGGGACAGAAATTCGAGAAGCTCGGTCTTCGAACCTGTCCCATCGGGGAGCTCGTCCTCGAAGACGCCTGGGTGCCCGCGAGCGCGGTTCTGGGAGGGGTGGGCGGCGGATCGTCGATCTTCACCCAGTCGATGGACTGGGAGCGCGCCTGCCTCGGCGCGACCCACGTGGGCACGATGCGAAGGCTCCTGGAGGAGTCCATCGAACAAGCCCGGACCCGCTCGCAGTACGGGCAGGTCATCGGAAAGTTCCAGGCGATCTCGCACAAAATCGCCGACATGAAGGTGCGCCTCGAGGCATCACGCCTTCTCGCCTATCGCGCCGCTTCGCGCCTCGAGAAGGCGAGGGACGTATCCCTCGACGCTTCCATCGCGAAACTCTTCGTGAGCGAGTCCCTGGTGCAGTCGGCGCTGGACTCGGTTCAGATCCTCGGAGGCTACGGCTTCATGGCGGATTACGATGCGGAGCGGGTGCTCCGGGACTCCGTCGGAAGCCGGTTGTACTCGGGGACGTCCGAGATCCAGCGCAACATCATCGCGCGGTGGCTCGGACTTTAGTGGACCAGAGGGTCCAAGAGGAGCCTTCATGAGCACGGCTGCCGTGGAAGCAGCGAGAACTTCGACCCCCGAGCTTTCTGAGCGGCTGAGGAGCCTCGTCGGAGAGCGGGGTCTGGAACGGGCCCGACTGGCTCTGATACTGCTGCAGCTCGGCCTGCTCGCCCTCGTCATCCGCCAGTTCCAGATCGAGAGCAGCGCCTTCCTGCGGGTCGCGCTCCTCGCCTTCGGCGGGTTCCTCGTTCACTACTTCCTTCCGTCCGCTTACCGCCTTCCGTTCTTCAGCTTCCTCTCCTTGTTCGGGATCGTCGTGGTCATGGGCGCGGGAAACGCGGCGGCCCTCGTTCTCATGGGACTGGTGTTGATCGGAATCTGTCACCTTCCCGTTCCCTTCGGAGCCCGGGTGGGGTTGCTGCTTTTGTCGGGGGTGGTTCTGGCAACGCTTCGGCTCGAGGTCTTCGCGGTGCCGTGGTCGTCTGCCGTCTGGCCCATCCTGGGGTCGATGTTCATGTTCCGGTTGATCGTCTACCTCTACGACCTCCGGCACGACAAGGCCCCGGTTTCGTTCTGGCGCACGATCGGCTACTTCTTCCTGCTGCCCAACGTCTGTTTCCCGCTCTTCCCCGTCGTGGACTTCAAGACGTTTCGCCGCACCCATGTGGAGACGAACACGTACGAGGTCTATCAGGTGGGAGTCAGCTGGATGTTGCGCGGGCTCACCCACCTGCTCCTGTACCGGTTCCTCTATTACTACGTCGCTCTGGCTCCGCACGAGGTCGCGGCTCCCCGCGATCTCGCGCAGTACCTGATAACGAACTTCCTTCTCTACCTTCGCGTCTCCGGCCAGTTTCACTTCGTCATCGGGATGCTGCACCTGTTCGGCTTCAACCTGCCGGAGACGAACCACCGTTATTGCCTCGCGTCGAGCTTCACCGACTTCTGGCGCCGGATCAACATCTACTGGAAAGACTTCATGATGAAGGTGTTCTA
>DAISKN010000755.1:0-3431 GCA_036820975.1 Acidobacteriota bacterium
TCGGAACAGGTTCGTCGAGGCTTTCTGGAAGAGGCGCGACCCGAACCCGGCGACGATGCGAAACGAGTTCCAGGACGAGCACTACCGGCGCCTGCAGTACGCCAATGACGTGCTCGGGCGCGACACCGCTCGTCCGGGATTTCGCACCGATCGGGGCCGCTACTACGTTCTGCTGGGCGAGCCCCGGGAGATCCAGAGATACGATCGAGAGGAGCTCCAGCCGATGGAGCTGTGGTTCTACGAGAGCGATCTCGCTCTCGGTTTGCCGCCTTTTTTCTACCTTCTCTTCTTCAAGCCGCATACCACGGGCGAGTTCGAGCTGTACCACCCTACGTTCCACGGCCCCGCGGCGCTCCTGATCGACGGGCGGTCGCGCGCGCCCACCAATCAGCGCGCGCTCGAGATGCTGAGGGAGGTGTCGGTGGAGCTCGCCCGCGCTTCGCTCTCCTTCGATCCCTCGGAGCGGGCCTACGACGCGGGCGCGATCAGCTCGGCGGGAACCGACGTCCTCATCGGGCGCATCGAAAGCGCGCCGAAACGATTGGTTCGAACCGACTATCTCGACGCCTGGCGCCGCTACGGCCGGCGGGTCTCCGCCGACTACTCATTCAACTTCGTTCCCAGCCGAGCGACCTTCGCCGTTCTCACGGGACCAGACGATACCTCTTTCGTTCACTACAGCATCGAGATCGATCCCCGGAACTTCAACCTGGAGACGGATGAGGGTCGAAGCCGCTTCTATACCGTCGTCGATCTCGACCTGGAGATCCGAATTGCCGGCGGAAATCTCGTGGCAGCCAGGGAAAAAGAGATTCCGTTCGAGCTGACCCCGAGTCAGTTCGACCAGGTGCAAGCCTCCCCGGTGGCCATTCAAGGCGCTTTCCCCATCGTGCCCGGCGACTATGACCTGAGCCTCATTGCGCGGAACCGGGTCCTCAAACAGTACGCGGTGGCGGAACGAAACGTCCATGTCGCCCCTGCTGCCGGAGCCGGGCCGGCATTCTCCGACTTCGTCCTCGGATTCCGGACCGAGCTCGTCCCGCCAGGCGAGGAGGGGGAGGTAAGGCCCTTCCAGGTGGGAAGCCGGCTCGTTCATCCCGCGGCCGACGGAGTGTTCGCCCTCGGCGATACCTTGAACCTCCTCGGGCAGGTCCGTGGCGCCCGACCCGGGGACCGGGTGCGTTTCGAAATCGCAGGCCCGGAGGAGAATCTCCTCGCCGAACGAGAGGTCGAGGTCGCTCGGTATCCCGACGGCCTCATCGTCGAGAGCATGGAGCTCTCGAGCGTATCGGTCGCGGGAAACTACGAACTTCGTATATTCCTTCTGGACCGGTCGGGGGAGAGCCTCTCGGAGCGCTCCCTGCCTCTGGTGGTTTCTCCCCGAACGATGGTGATCCGGGCAAGCTATCTATCCCGGCAGGGATTCAACGGAGCCGCCCCCGGGCTCCTCGCTCTGGAGAAGGCGGAGCAACTCCTCGGCATCGGCCGAGTCGAAGAGGGCATAGCGGAGCTCGAGCGCGCCGTCGCGGCCGACAACCCCGACCTGCCCATGGCCCGCTGGAAGCTCGCCGCCGTCCTCGTCAACTCCGGCGAAATCGGCCGAACCATGGAGCTCCTGTCGCCGCTCGAAGAAACGCACTCCGACCAATTCGAGGTCGTGGCTGGTCTCGGCTTCGCTCACTATCACCGACTCGAGTTCGACAAGTGCCGGGACTACCTCGAGAGGGCGCTTGCCCTCAGAGCCCCCTACCCGGCTCTACTGAACACCCTCGCCGATTGTTACGAGCGCACGGACGACCCCCAAAGCGCTCTCGAGACGTTCGAGCGCTCTCTCGAGATGGATCCGAATCAGACCATCGTCAAAGATCGCATCGACGGGATCCGCTCGCGGCGTTGAGGGGAAAAAAGCCGCCTCGCAGGCTCGTCACCGCGAGCTTCCCCGCGCTAGAACTCGAACCGCACGCCGAACTGATACTCACGCGGCTGAAAGACAGCCGTGGGAATCAGGAACGCGCTCGTCGTCGTAAGCGTGCTCCCCGCGTTGGCCCAGTTCGTCCGATCGGCCACGTTGAATATGTCCGCGCTGAACGTCAGCGACCAATCCTGGTGTATCGGGATCGCATAGCGGAAGCTGAAGTCGAGGCGCGCGAAGTCGGGAAGCGTCGCCCCGTTCTGCTTTCCGTCGAACTCCGTGGTGAGAGCAATGTCCGAATCGATGTTCGCCGTGTACGTCCCCGCGGCAGCCACGAGCCTCTGGTTGTTGTCGCCCCGCGCCACCTGCTCGAGGGTGTAGTGATCGCCCGTCATGTAACGAAACGTTCCCGTGAAATAGAGACCGTCCGCTGAGCCCCCGAAGGAAGTTCGGGGCACGGCCCAGCTCCAGCTCCCCACGAAGTTGTGGTCCCGATGCCAGGGTGAGGGTCGGTCGACGTTTCGCGGGTCGTCCAGGTTGAGCTGAAGCGGCTGGCCGATCCACTCATCGGTATCGAAGTTGTACCCGGACTCGGTGCGCGTCTGGAAGCGAACGGACTCGACGGTGTCGGGAGAGCCGGCCCTCATGTTGCCGCTCTGCTTGGCGTAGGTATAGGAGGCCCGGGCGCTATAGCGTCCCAGGGCAGAATCCCGGAAGCGGCGCTGTGCCGACAGCTGGAGGGCGTTGTAGGTGGCCTCTCCGGCGTTCATCGACGAGAGGATTTGACCCATGTTCGTGAGCCGCTCCCCATCGAGAATGCTGATGTTGGGCCGGCCCCCTGCCGCGGCCGAAAAGGGATTCAGATCCACGGCGACGCGGATATCGCTGTTCTTGGTGTGGATGAAGTCCGCCCCGATGGAGACGTTCTCGGCGAGCTCGTGCTGAATGCCCGCCGAGAGCGTGTCGACGTGGGGCGCGATGCGGTCGGGATTGTCGACCGTGGGTTGAGAGTTGAAGAGGGGTCCGCCGGTGCCGGCCTGGTCCAGCATCCCCACCAGCGCGTCGCGAAGATCCTGCAGATCGGTGATGCCGTTCTGCCGGGCGAGATCAAAGAAAAGCTGTTTATCGCTTCCCGAGTCCGGGAATCGGGTGAAGAAGCCGCCGTTCAGGAGGACGGCGTCCTGGAAGAACCCGGACCAGGACACGTTGTCCCCGAGCTGGAATCTCTCGTAAAAGCGGCCATAGCCGCCGCGCACCGCCGTCCGGCCTTCTCCACTGACGTCGTAAACGAAACCGAGCCGCGGCGAGAAATTGTTGTTGTCCCGAGTGATCTCTTCCTTGTCCCACCGAAGGCCCAGGTTCAACGTAAGCCGGCTCGAAATCGTCCAGTCGTCCTGGTAAAACAGTCCGTATACATTGTTGGAGGGAATCGCATCGGCGGGATCGCCGCTCGGCCCGCCAACCCGGAGGTTGAAGAACTCGGGGTAGGTGTCGATGTCGTTCGGATCCCAAGGCAGGT
>DAISKN010000756.1:0-3427 GCA_036820975.1 Acidobacteriota bacterium
GGGGCCCCGTAACGGTGCAGGGTGTTGGTCATGACGCCGACACCGCTTCGGGTACGGGCTCGGGAACCGACGGGCGCCGGCCGAGGCCGAGGTTCGTCTTCCCCCGCCAGAAAGGGTAGCCCTCGCGCCGCAGCACTTCCTCGAGAGCGCTTCGCCCTTCGGGGCTGCAGCGAGTCGATACCCCGATGGACACCACGGTGTCGAGATCGCGGGCGACCTCGGTCACGGTGCGGAGGATCTCGGGAACGCGCGCCAGCGGGGTCTTGATCTCGACGATCGCCGACAGGATACGCTCCTCCAGGATGTCGTCCCGGATCTTTCCCGTCGGGGGATCGGGCATGAGATGGGTCACCGGGTTCTTCTTCTCGAACTCCACTCCCGTCTTCGCCAGCGCCTCCGTCATGCGCGAGATGTCGGAGAAACGGGTGGACACCGTGGGACGGCCGAACTCGATGGTGAAGCCGGCCTCCCCTTCCGCCACGCGGAAGGTGACGTCGTTGGTCTTGACCTCCTCCGTCCCGCGGCCGTGGATCCCCGTGCTCTCGTGGGGTACCAGAGGATCGCTGAATGCCCTCCTCACGATGCGCGGCCAGGAAAGCTCCTGGGGCTCGATCGCCGCCGTGGGGCAGACGTCCGGCTCGGGGTCGAAGCGCATTCGGAAGAAACCGAAGACTTTGCGGATGGTCCGGACCATCGTCGGATTCAGGTGCTCCGTCGAGAGTCCGCGGAAACAGGTGAAGCACTCGACGCAGCGATCCTGATCGACCACCGCGCGCTCGAGGACGGGATCGATGTCGATCGCCCCGACGGGGCAGACCGGTACGCAGTTGGCGCATGCGACGCAGCGGTCCGTAGAGATCCTCACGGGGTGGCAGTATACCAGCGGAGGCAGGGGCTTGCCTCGCCGAAGCCCGACCCGCCTCCGCGCGAAGCGCTCCGGCGAGGTCCCGCCGAAGCCGGAGGCGGAGGCGGAAGGGCGAAGGCGGGAGAGTTGCGCCCGGAGGCCGCCTGCGGCAAAATCTGCATTCTTCCGCATCACCAGGGTGCGTTTCCCGTCACCAGGAGTGCCAATGCCTACGGAGAAAAAATACGAAGTTCGCCCGCCCGAAGGCGGTCTCGCCATTCTGCTGCCGGGGCTCGGCGCTGTCAGCACCACCTTCATCGCCGGTGTCGCGGCGATCCGCAAGGGCCTGGCGAAGCCCATCGGCTCGCTGACCCAGATGGGCACCATCCGCCTGGGAAAGAGGACGGAGAAGCGGTCGCCGATGATCAAGGATTTCGTCCCGCTGGCGGAGCTTTCCGACCTGTCCTTCGCCGCCTGGGACATATTCGAGGACGACGCCTACCAATCGGCGCGCAACGCCGGTGTGCTGGAGGTGCCTCTGCTCGACGAGCTCCGCTCGGACCTCGAGGCCGTCCGGCCGATGAAGGCGGTCTTCGACCAGAACTACGTCAAGAGGCTCCACGGAACCCACGTGAAGACGGGCAAGTCCAAGATGGACCTGGCGGACCAGTTGATGGAGGACATCCGCGAAGTGAAGCGGACGACCGGCGCCTCGAGGGCGGTCATGGTCTGGTGCGCTTCGACCGAGACCTTCCTCGAGAAGAGCCCGGTGCACCAGGACCTCGACAGCTTCGAGAGGGGATTGAAAGAAGACTCGCCCGACATCGCTCCGAGCATGATTTACGCCTACGCCGCTCTCAAGTCGGGCGTTCCCTTCGCCAACGGCGCCCCCAACCTGACGGTCGACGTCCCCGCCTTGACCCATCTCGCCTACGAGCTCGGGGTCCCGATCGGCGGCAAGGACTTCAAGACCGGGCAGACGCTGGTCAAGACCATTCTCGCGCCCGGGCTCAAAGCCCGCATGCTGGGCCTTTCCGGCTGGTTCTCCTCGAACATCCTCGGAAACCGCGACGGAGAGGTCCTCGACGATCCCGGCTCGTTCAAGACCAAGGAAGAGTCGAAGCTCTCGGTTCTGGAGTACATCCTCCAGCCCGACCTCTATCCCGATCTCTATGGGAGCTTCTACCACAAGGTCCGCATCCACTATTACCCCCCGCGGGGAGACAACAAAGAGGGCTGGGACAACATCGACATCTTCGGCTGGCTCGGCTACCCGATGCAGATCAAGGTCGACTTCCTCTGCCGGGACTCGATCCTCGCCGCGCCTCTGGTCCTGGACCTGGCCTTGTTCTTCGATCTCTCCCAGAGGGCCGGCCTCAAAGGCATCCAGGAATGGCTGTCCTTCTACTTCAAGAGCCCGATGACACCCGAGGGTCTCTACCCGGAGCACGACGTGTTCATCCAGCTGACCAAGCTGAAGAACACGCTGCGCTACCTCATGGGTGAGGAGCAGATCACCCACCTCGGAGACTACGTTCTCGAGCACGATCCGACGCGGCGGGCAGAGCTCGTATCCGAGTGAAGCGCCGCCTTCTGTGCTAAGCTTTTGAGCAGAAGCACATATCGGCTCATGGCGGCGAAGCGCAGCAAACCGAGGCCTCTCCCTCTCGCTCTCGGCCTGATAGGCCTGTCGGTTCTGTCCGTCGGCTCGCCGGCGCAAACCCCGCCGCATCAGGTCACCGTCGTTTCCGAGAACCAGATCGACACCATCCCGGTGAGCGAGTTCGAAGGCGTCTCCATGGTGCCGCTCGCCGCCCTCGCGGGGCTCGTCGGCGCCGAGCTCCGTCCGGGGTCCTCCGAGCAGGGGGCGATCCTCTCCGCCAGGGGAACCGTGGCCCGCCTTACCGACGGGCGGAACTTCGTCACCGTCGAGAAGCAGCTGGTCCTCCTGACGTCCCCCCCGCGCCGGGTCACGGGACAGTGGTTCGTGCCGCTCGACTTCATCTCCAAAGTGCTGCCGACGTTCTCGAAGGACTCCTTGACCTTTCGCGGCACCGAACGAATGCTCGTGGTCGGGGACGCCTTCCCGACTCTCGAGGTTCGCTCCACGCGCGATCCGTCCTATACCCGAATCGAAGTGACGACGAGCCGCGCGGTGCCGATCGAGGTGTCGCAGACGGAAGGGGAAATCCGCCTCACGATCCAGACGCCCTATCTCCGGACGAGCTTCCAGGACGAAGAGATCCTCGATGAGGTGGTGCAGCGGATCGCGCTCCGCCGCACCGGGAAGAACTACGAGCTTTCGGTCACTCTGGGAAAGAGGTTCTGGACCCTTCAGGCCTCGAAGCGGGACTCTCCCGACCACGCGGTCGTCCTCGATCTCTTGAGGAGCCGAATCCCTACGCGAGCCGAGAGCGCGCCGGGTCAGGTGGAGACGGTCCAGGAGGATCTTCGCTCCATGGAGGAGCGGGCAGAAGTCGAGCCGACGGGAGCGGATCCCGCGACGGCCGAGACGCACCTGGTCGAGAACGTCGACGAGATTTTCCTCGGTCCGGAGTCCACGCCGCCGGGCAGCGCGGAGGA
>DAISKN010000757.1:0-3421 GCA_036820975.1 Acidobacteriota bacterium
CACGACTCTGACCTGGATGGAGGAGACTCAGGGCCTGACGCGCCTCGAGCCCGCCCTTCGGAAGGCAATCCTCGATTATCTGGAGAACACCCAGGGCTTTTCCGGCGAAGACGAGAGCGAGACCGCGAGCCCCTGGTCGTCCCCCCGCTACCGCCCCAATCCGATCTGGTAAGCCTCTCTCAGCGCCGGGCGCCGAGAAAAATGCGAAGCACGTACCAGAACATCAGCGCGATGGAGGCGAAGAGAGCGAGCGCCGCCCCCACATAGCGATCCTCCGGATAGTGGTGGAGCACGTTCGAAGTGTCGTAGAGGACGGCGGCTCCGGCGAAGGCCACCATCGCCACGGAGAAGAACGTCCCGAGCTGGAATCCGAAGAGGACGCTCGCGACGATGAGAACGACGGCGAGAATTCCCGCCCACCGGAGCATCGCGCCGAGGAAGCTGAAGTCCTTGCGCGTCGAGAACGCGACCGCGGTGAGTCCGACGAACCCCATCAGGGTCACCGTCGCGGCGCTCTGGATGGTTCCCGGCGCTTCGTAGTTCGCGACGAAAAGGAGCGGGACGAAGATGATGGACTCAGCGACGACGAATCCCGAGAGGCCCAGGTACTGGCCGGCGACGGAGGCGGTGCCCATGGCCATGTGAGAGGCGAGCCAGCTCACGATCATGAACCCGCCGAGGACGAAGATCCAGTTCACTCCGAGAAGCGCCTGGGCGATGGGCGCGGCCAGACCGCTCGAGAACAGGAACGCCTCGATCCCGGTGAACGCCAGGATGGCGAACAGGAGATGGGTGTAGGTCCTGGTGAGGAACGTGGCGCGGCGATCGGTGTCGAGCGCTGCTACCGGGACGCTCAGGGACTGTGCGGTTTGCATGGAGACCCCTCCTTGAAAGTTTCATTGTAAACGAGAACGGGAGGGCCCGCGAGCGGGAGAGGGGCGGCGGCCGGAGACCCCGGCCGCCGCTTCGAGATCTCAGGAGAGGGCGCCCTCCAGGAACAGCGTCCCGAAGTGAAGCGTCAAGACCGCCTTGCCCTCGAACTTGCCCTTGCCCGGGGTGATGTCGATGAGCATGTGATCGGCGCTTCCGGCGTTCCCGGAATAGGTGGAATCGAGCTTGATTACGTTCGCCATGTCGGGCGCGGCGCCGCGGGCGAGGCCACCCTTGTAGAGAGCCATGACGAAGTCGTTGGGACCGTTCTTGACCACTCCGATGGTGTACTCACCGGCGGGGAGGGTGACGGCCCCGGCGGTGACGTCCGCCGAGAGCTTCAGCGAGGGACGCCGCGGGGTGATGAACTCTCCCACCTTGGCGGTCTCCGCGTGCGTCATGTTGGCGGGAGTGGTGTTGTACGCGATCGTCGCCTCGGCTCCTCCAGGGAGCGCGCAGGTAATCGTCTTGTTGAAATGCGGGTGGGCCATCGAAAGGCTCGGGCCCCAGACGACGGCAAGAACGGTCAGAGTCGCAAACAGTCTCTTCACTGGAAAACCTCCTGGCTCCCGGATGGAGCCCCTCCGGTCAGGATGCTACCATAATCGCCGAGTGCAAACCTTCCCGCATACGGCCGAGCTCCGCTCGAGATTCCAATCCGACCTCGAGCGATTTCCCAGAAGGGACGCGGCCACTCCCGGCCTCACTCCGGCGGCGGTGGTCTCGGTCATCGTTGGTGCCGGGGACGGCGAAGCCGCGTTCGTCCTCACCCGCCGGACGTCGGGACTACGGAATCACGGGGGGCAATGGGCCCTTCCCGGCGGCCGCATCGAGCCCGGCGAGACCGCCGCCGACGCCGCGTTCCGCGAGCTGAGGGAGGAGGTCGGGCTCGACGTCGGCCCCGAGAACCTCCTCGGCTGTCTCGACGACTTCGAGACCCGCTCGGGATTTCGAATCACGCCGCTCGTCGTGTGGGGACCGGAGCGAGCGGTTCTTGCGCCCAACCCCAAGGAAGTCGCGGCGGCGTATCTAGTCCCTCTCCGCGCCATCCACGCGCTCTCGCCCCGGATCGTCGAGGGTCCCGACCCCGAGCGGCCGCTCCTCACGCTTCCGCTGGAGGATCCGGAGACGGTGGTCTACGCCCCGACGGCGGCGCTGGTATACCAGATGCGGGAAGTGCTCCTCTACGGGCGAAACACGCGCGTGGATCGCTTCGGCGAACCGCGCTTCGCGTGGAGATAGGAATCAACGCAAAGGCGCGTCAAGGCTTTCCCGCTTCGTGCCGCAGCGCGTGATCGGCGAGGGTCAACGCCATCATCGCTTCCGCCATGGGCACGAATCGAGGGAGGAGGCAGGGGTCGTGGCGTCCCTTGACCGCGATGGTGGTGGGCTCGCCCGCGCGGGTCACCGTCTCCTGCTCGCGCGGGATGCTCGACGTCGGCTTCACGGCGCAGCGAAGGACGATGGGCATCCCCGAGGAGATCCCGCCGAGCATGCCCCCGTGGCGGTTGGATCGAGTCGCGACCCGCCCTTCCCGCATCTCGATCGCGTCGTTCGACTCGCTTCCCTTCATCGTGGCTACGCCGAAACCCGCTCCGTACTCGACGCCCATGACGGCCGGAAGACTCAACATCGCCTTTCCCAGGTCCGCTTTCAGCTTGTCGAAGACCGGCTCGCCCCATCCCGGGGGAACTCCAGTGCCGACTATCTCCGCGATGCCGCCTATCGAGTCCCCCTCGTGCCGCACCCGCTCGATGAGCTCGATCATTCGATTCGCCGCGGCGGCGTCGGGGCAGCGCACGATATTCGCTTCGACTCGCTCGAGGGTCACCGCGGCGGGATCCGGAATCTCGGCCACCACGTTCCCCACCTGCTTCACGTACCCCACGATCGAAGTCCCGTAGCGCACCCGGAGCAGCTTCTTCGCGATCGCCCCCGCCGCCACGCGCACCGCGGTCTCGCGCGCGCTCGAGCGGCCCCCACCGCGGTAGTCGCGGAACCCGAACTTCGCGTCGAAGGCGAAGTCGGCGTGGCCGGGCCGGTACTTGTCGCGGATCTCGGTGTAGTCCTTCGAACGCTGGTCCCGGTTCTGGATGGCGATGGCGATCGGAGTCCCCGTCGTCCGGCCTTCGAACACTCCGGAGAGGATCTCCGCCTCGTCGCTCTCGTCCCTCTGGGTCGTGACCTTGGACTGGCCCGGCCGCCTCCGATCGAGGTCCGGCTTCAGATCCGCTTCCGAAAGCTCGAGCCCGGCGGGAACGCCGTCCACGATCACCACGTACGAAGGGCCGTGGCTCTCCCCCGCTGTCGTGATCCGGAAAATCCGTCCGAAGCTGTTACCCGGCATCCTGCCCGCCATCGGAAAAAGGGACGACTCTTCCGTGCAGTCGCCCTCCAATTCGCGCCGATTCCCAGGAAATTCGAACCGGGAACAGGCTCGGCTCTCGAGAACGGATGAATCGTCCCCGGGTGAAAGCCGGGGTTCCCTCCG
>DAISKN010000758.1:0-3421 GCA_036820975.1 Acidobacteriota bacterium
TGTATCTCATCCTCAGCGCCGACTTCCGCGGCCTTCCCCTGACGGGCCGGGCTCTCGCCGCCTCGGTCGTCGCGCTCTCCGCCGTCGTCGTCCTCAACCTGCTGGCCGTGGCCCTCCCCATGCGGTGGGGAAGAAGCAAGCTCGACGCGATGGAGATCTAGCCGGGCTGCGCAGCGGGAAGAGTGTGAGAAGGGGAATAAGGAGATAGGGGGGGATGGGGAGATGAATCACGAACCATTTCCAGTTCATCCCCAGTCTCCCCCTGTCCCCCTATCCCCCTTGCCCGGGGTTTTCCCTGTGTCCTCGCGTTCCCTGCGTCTTTGCGTTCGCTCTCCGCTTCTTCGCGCGGGGGTGGTGCTGGTCGTAGACCCGCTTGAGCCTCTCCCCGCTCACGTGCGTGTAGATCTGGGTCGTTCCGATGTTCGAATGCCCCAGCATCAGCTGCAGGCTCCTCAGATCCGCCCCGCGCTCGAGAAGGTGGGTCGCGAACGAGTGCCGCACCACGTGCGGTGACAGCGTCCTGGTGATTCCGGCGAGCCGTCCGTAGCGTTTCAGAATCTGGAAGAACCGCTGACGGGTCATGGGCCGTCCGCGCCGGCTCAGGAACAGCCCGCCCTCACCCGGCTTCGGCGAGAGCAGCGGCCGGCTCGAGACCAGATAGCGCTCGATCCACTCCTTCGCCGAGCGACCGTAGGGGACCACGCGCTCCTTTCGGCCCTTCCCCTTGCAGACCAGGTATCCGGCGTCGAACTGCAGATCCCTCGTCCGGAGGGAGACCAGCTCCGACACGCGAAGTCCGGTGGCATAGAGGAGCTCCAGCATCGCCCGGTCCCGGAGGCCTTCGGGGGTCGAGCAATCGGGCGCCTTCAGGAGGTTCTCGACCTCGTCGGGGCTCAGATACCGTGGGAGAGACTTCGGGGCGCGCGCGGAGTCCATCTGCTCCGTGGGGTCGACCGGGACGAGGCCTTCCGCGGCGGCGAAACGGAAGAGCCCGCGCACCGCCGACGTCGCCCGGGCGACGGAGCGAAGAGAGAGGCCGCGCCGATGAAGGCCGCGGAGGAACTCGCGGATGTCGGGGGCGTCCAGAGACGAGAGCGAGCCGCCCTTCCTGCGAACGAAGGCTTCGAGCTTCTCGATGTCCCGCCGATAGGCCTCCAGGGTGTGAGCGGAGAGACCGCGCTCGACTTCGAGGTAATGGAGGAACTCCGTCTTCAAAACCGCACGGTGACGCCGAAGTACTGCCCTCGAACCCGCATCACCGCTCGATCGCCCACGGGCTCGATGTAGTTGAACCGGACGTAGGTGTTCCGGTAGCCATAGGAGAAGCCCAGGTTCTTGCCGGCGTTGTAGGTCGCCGAGGCGTCGAAATCCGTCCACACGCCCTCGCTCCCGCTCTTCCAGCCCATACCCTCCACGCTGAGCGCGAGCGCCGGCGTCAGATAGGCCCGGCCCTTGACGCCGAAGAGCGGGAAGTCGACGCGCAGCGGCTCGCCCGACGACTCGCTTCCCGACTCGAACGTCGGTCTCGCCTCGAAGCGCCCGTACTCCCCCGCGATCGCGAGAAACCCGTAATCGCCCTGGAGCAGATTCACTTCCGCGCCGCCGCGCGTCTCCTCGAGCTCCAGGGTCGTCGAGACGCCGCCGCCCGCGGGAACGCAGAGCCCGGCGAGGCAGACCGCGGACCCCACGGCGGTCTCGCCCTGATACTTGACCTTCATCCACGATCCGCGCAGCTTCAAACGACTGACGAGACGAATGCGGAAATGATAATCGTAGATTCGCTCGTTCTCGACCCCGAGATCCTCGAAGGGATCTACAGTGGTGCCGGGGTTGCCGATCCCGGAGAGTCGGAGCTCGGCGATGAGATCCGACCGCCACGCTCGGAACTCGAACTCCACCCGATAGCCCTCGCCCATGTTCGGGCTCTTCTGTGCCTGCGCCCGGGCCGCGGACGGCGCGGACGCGAGGAGCATCGAGGCGAGAACGAAGAAGCGACGATTCATGAACCCTCCAAACGGTTATCGGCCGGGAACGAGCGCCGAAAGCGCCTGGTCCAGCTCGCGAACGCGAAGCAGTTTGCACCCAGCGAAATATGCGAGAAGGGCGACGCCGACCGCGAGTCCGACCTGGAGCAGTCGGGCCCATATCGCGTCGTGCCCGAAAGCGCCGTCCAGACCGAGGAACGTGGCGTAGGAGAGTCCTCCCATCACCAGGGACGCCGCCGCGGTCTTGAACAGGGTCAGGACCGTCCGCCGTCCGTCGAGGCGGCCGAGGCGGCTACGGCGGCGAAAGAGCACCCAGAGGAGCACGAGCGAGACCGTCGTGGTGCCCGACGTGGCGAGGGCGAGACCTCGGTGATCGAGCCCCAGCTCGACGACGAAGAGCCAGTTCAAGACCGCGTTCGCGCCCATGCTCAAGAGACTCACGACGAGAGGAGCGCGCACGTCCTGAATGGCGTAGAAGCCATCGGTCACGATTTTGACGGCTCCGAAGCTGACTAGGCCGACGGCGTAGCAGCGAAGGGCGCCGGCCACCTCGACGGTGTCCTCCGGTCCGAAACGCCCCTGCTCGAAGATGAGACGCACGATGGGAATCGCGAGCACGAGGAGCCCCACTGTCGCGGGAACCATGAACAGGAGCACGAGCCTAGTCGCGTGCGAGAACGTGTTCCTGAACTCCACCCTATCGGAAGCAGCCGCAGCGCGACTGAGCGCGGGAAGCGTCGCAACCGAGATGGCGACGCCCACGAGCCCGATCGGGAGGTGAAGGATCCGGAAGCTCTGGGTGATCCACGACAGCCACCCCTCCCCGTTGGAGGCGAATATCTGGTTCACGAGCACGTTGACCTGAACCGTCGAGGCGATGATCGCCCCGGGCCCGAAGAGCCGCGCCACACGGCGGAGCCAGGGGTCCCGAAACGAGATGACGGGTCGGTACCGATAGCCGAGCCGAAAGAGAGAAGGCAGCTGCGCCAGGAGCTGGAGCGCCCCGCCCGCGAGGACTCCGACCGCCATGCCCATGGCGGGATGCTGGCCGAGCCGAGGGGCGAGATAGTAGCCGAGGAGCCCCACGCTCACCGAGCCGACGTTGAAGAACGCCGATGCGAGGGCGGGAACGAAGAAGCGCCCCTGGGCGTTCAGCACCCCCATCACCAGCGCCGCGGCGCTCACGAGCAGGATGAACGGGAACATGACCCTCGTGAGTCCGACGGTGAGGTCGCGCTTGGTGGCGAACCCGAAGCTCTCGTCGGGCGCGAGCGCGACGTCGAACCCGGCGCCGGGGAGAACCGCGTCCACGATCCCGTCGGCGTAGACGATTCCGACGAGCGTGAGCGCCCCGACGACGAGGAGGAGAGCGTTCAGGACGACGTTGGCGAGGCGAAGCGCCCGCTCCCGACCCTCTTTTCTCTCGATCTCGGAAA
>DAISKN010000759.1:0-3420 GCA_036820975.1 Acidobacteriota bacterium
GCGACAAGGATGAAGGCATTCCCGAGGACTCGGTGCTCGCCTTCGACAGCGCGATGCGGGAGCTGGGCAAGCAAGTCGACGTGCACGTGTACCGAAACGCCGGCCATGCCTTCGCCAATCCCGCGGGCAAGAGCTTCCACAGCATGGCGTCGGATGACGCATGGGGAAAGCTGAACGCCTTCTTCGGCAGGCACCTCAAGGGCGAGTAGGTCGCGGAGGGTTAGGGCGCTCTCCGAGGGTCGCGGGCATCCTTCGGGTGTCAAGGCTCACCGCCTGCCGGCGAGCCGCATCAGAGAGCGCGGGCAGTCAATCACTGCGGTGCGGTATGGTATGGCGCGATGTCGGACAACGACTCCCACTCGCTCACCCGGATTCAGTGGCTCATATGCGCCGTCGCGGCGATCGGCTTCGCCTTCGACATCTACGAGATTCTGGTGCTGCCGCTCATCGTGCGGCCCGCGCTCATGGAGCTCGGCCCGCTCACCCCGGGAACGCCCGAGTTCAACGCCTGGGTCGGTTGGCTCCTCTGGATCCCCGCAGTCGCCGGAGGCGTCTTCGGTCTCCTCGGCGGCTATCTCACCGATCGCTTCGGAAGGCGGAGGGTCCTGGTGTGGAGCATCCTCTTGTACGCCTTTTCGGCACTCGCCGCCGGGTTCTCCACGTCGCTCCCGATGCTACTCCTCTTCCGGACCACCACGTTCGTGGGGGTGTGCGTCGAGTTCGTCGCCGCCGTCGCCTGGCTAGCGGAGCTCTTTCCCGACCCGAAGCGCCGCGAGGCGGTCCTCGGTTACACCCAGGCGTTCTCGTCCGTCGGCGGCCTGATGGTCACGTTCGCCTACTACATCGCGGTGCGATTCGGCCCGATGCTCCCGCCGATTCAAGGAGGTCACGAGGCCTGGCGCTACACCCTCATCTCGGGAATCATTCCCGCGATTCCGCTCATCGTGATTCGTCCGTTCCTTCCCGAGTCGCCGAAGTGGCGCGAGAAGAAGGAAGCGGGAACCCTCAAACGCGCGAGCGTCGCCGAGATCTTTCGGCCCGCGCTTCGAAAGACCACGATTGTGACCGCGCTCATGTTCGCCTGCAGCTACGGAGCCGCCTTCGGCGCCATCCAGCACCTACCGCGGATCGTTCCCGGTCTTCCCGAGGTTCGGAATCTCCCCGGGCCCGAGGTCGAAACGGTCGTGAGCGAAGTGCAGCGCGATCAGGAGCTCGGAGGGCTGCTGGGACGTCTGGCGCTCGCGTTTCTCGCCGTTCGAATCGCCTCCCGGCGGGCGCTCCTGCGGATCTTCCAGGTTCCCGGCATCATCCTGGTACCGCTCGTGTTCCTCTATCCCGCCGTGAACGACCTCGCGCTCCTGAAATGGGGCGCGTTCCTCGCCGGCTTTCTGACCGTGGCTCAGTTCAGCTTCTGGGGAAACTACCTTCCCCGCGTCTATCCCACCCACCTTCGCGGCACGGGCGAAGGATTCGCCGCCAACGTCGGCGGGCGGATGCTGGGAACGTTCGCGGCGGTGGTGACGACCCAGCTCGCGAACGTGATGCCGGGTGCGACTCCACCCACGAAGCTCGCCTACGCGGCCGCCCTCGTGGGTTTCCTCGTCTACTTCGGGGGGTTCGTCCTGAGTTTCTTCCTTCTCGAACCGCCGGAGAAGCTCCCGGAATGATCGCTCGAGCTGGTTCGGTCCCGAAGCGCCGTGACGATCTCGTCGGCGCTCATGACTCGCGCGAATCCCTTGCGCAGCACGCATAGCTCTGTTTCCTGCAACGTCTACGACCGTTCCGGGGACGATCTCAGCGAACGGGACCTATACCTCGGCCTATACCTCGACATGCCGACATGGGGATACCATGTCTTCGCGGTTGAGGCGCTTCCGGCGGACAACTTTCGGAAGAGCGAAAGGGAGAAGGGATGATGAACCAAGAAGGGGCCGACAAACGCGAAGCCGTGCAGGACGAGACGCTTCGGAAACGCGAGCTTAGAGTCCGATATCCCGTTTCCGAGGGTCGGATCGTCCTGAGAACGGACCCCGGTTGGGACCTCGGCGTAGAAGCGGTGTCGGTCTCCGACGACCGGACGACCTTCACGTTCGCGCTCGAGGCGAAGAAGCCCTTCCTCTACTTCAAGCCGTGCTGAAGGATCGGGAGCGACGCCCTGGACGTCTATCCCTGCTTCTTCGGGTCCGAGAAAGGCGGCTTCTCGCCGCTCATCCAGCTCGACTCGCCAGTCCTCGGCGAAGGCGCTCGCGCAGGCGATCCTCCTCGAGCTCGAAAGCCCCATCGAGCCAAGGCTCGGGGCACGATAGCTCCACCAATAACCTCATCCGGCGATACCGCGAGATGGGGGCGGACGGGTGAGTCCTCCCGAGAGGAACGCCTGATGAAGAAAAAGAACCGAAGTCGACAAGAAACTCCGCGCGGCGCCAACGAGGAAGGATGACGACAATGCAACTCGGAATGATTGGACTGGGACGAATGGGGGCGAACATGGTGCGCCGGCTGATTGGCGGCGGGCACGAGTGTGTCGTCTTCGACATGTCGCCGAAGGCGGTGGGCGCGCTCGTGAAGGAAAAGGCCGTCGGGGCGTCGTCGCTGGCGGACTTCGTCAAGAGGCTCTCGAAGCCGCGCGCGATCTGGCTGATGGTGCCGGCGGGAGTCGTGGACCGGGCGATCGCCGATCTCCTGCCGCACCTCGAGAAGGGAGACATCCTGATCGACGGTGGCAATTCCTACTACGTGGACGACATCCGGCGGGCGAAGGAGCTGGCCTCGAAGGGCATCCACTACGTGGACGTCGGCACGAGCGGCGGTGTCTGGGGGCTCGAGCGGGGCTACTGCATGATGATCGGCGGCGAGCCGGAAGTCGTGAAGCACCTCGACCCGATCTTCAGGAGTCTTGCCCCGGGTCGCGGCGACATCGGCCCGACGCCCGGACGCGAAGGCGCCCGTGGCACGGCCGAAGAGGGATATCTCCACTGCGGTCCGAACGGCGCCGGCCACTTCGTGAAGATGGTCCATAACGGCATCGAGTACGGCCTCATGGCGGCCTACGCCGAGGGCCTCAACATCTTGAAGCACGCCAACGTCGGGAAGAAGGGGCGCGAGGTGGACGCCGAAACGACGCCGCTCCGCCACCCCGAACATTACCAGTACGACTTCAACCTGCCGGACATCGCAGAGCTCTGGCGCCGTGGCAGCGTCATCGCCTCGTGGCTGCTCGACCTCACGGCGAGCGCCCTCGCCAAGTCGCCGGAGCTCGAGGACTTCTCGGGACGCGTTTCGGATTCGGGCGAGGGGCGCTGGACCGTCCTCGCGGCCATCGATCAGGGAACGCCGGCGGAAGTTCTCACCGCCTCCCTCTACGAGCGGTTCTCGTCGCGCGGCGAGGCGGATTTCCAGAACAAGTTGCTTTCCGCGATG
>DAISKN010000760.1:0-932 GCA_036820975.1 Acidobacteriota bacterium
CTCCGTCGAATCGGAGGAAACCATGCGCCCGGCCGTTCTCGCTCTCTGTCTTCTCCCGTTTCTGCCTTTCGACGAGGCGAACGCGGAATCCAGCCGGGCACGAGGGAGGCATGAGCGGGAGTGGGACGTGAAGGCGAAGAAGATGGAGCGCCATCTCCTGCGGACGATGCGCAAGCACGGGGTCGACATGTGGATCCTCATGAGCCGGGAGAACCACCCCGACCCCATCCTCGACCTTTTCGGCGCTTACGGAATTTCGGGGTGGTACGGGCACCGCAATGCCTACATCTTTCACGACGCGGGCGCGGGAGGCCTCGAGACCACGGTCATCGGCACTCATCTCAGCGACCACCTGAAGCGCTTCTACGGAAGCATCGTCTCCTACGGAGAGGAAGGACTCGCCCATCACCTGGGCCCCTTCGTTCGCGAGCGCGATCCGAGGAAGATCGCGGTGAACCGGTCCCGGACGATCTCCATGGCCGACGGCCTCACTTCTTCGCTCGAGACCTACCTGGTCGACGCCATTTCCCCCGCCTACGCGGAGAGACTCGCGTCCTCGGAGCCGATGGCCATCGACTACATCAGCTACCGCACCGACGAGGAGATCGAGATCGAGCGCGAGGCGAGTTGGCTCACTTACCATATCCTCAGGCGCGCATTCTCGAACGAGGTCATCACTCCCGGGAAGACCACGCTCATGGACGTCCACTGGTGGATCGTCGACGAGTGGAAGAACCAGGATCTGGAGTTCAATTTTCCACCGGGGCTCGATATCCAGCGGCAGGGGATGGAGGAAAGGCTCGACGATTCCCTCGACCCGATAATCCAGCCGGGCGACCTCCTCCACGTGGATTTCGGTGTACGGCTCATGGGACTCGTCACCGATCAGCAGAAAATGGCTTACGTGCTGCGCCCGGGAGAAACAGAAGCCC
>DAISKN010000760.1:942-3415 GCA_036820975.1 Acidobacteriota bacterium
GGAGGGGCTGCGCAAATCCTTCGCGCAATCCGAGCGTCTCGGCGAGATTATTCTCGAAGAGCTCGAGCCCGGAGTCCTCGGCCACGTCGTCAAGGAGCGATCGGAGGAGCGCGCTATCGGCGAAGGGATCCTCAACTCAGTCTATCCTCACGCGCAGGGGAACTGGGTTCACGACGCCGGCGCGTGGGTGAGCTTCGACTGGCCCGAGCGCTACGGGCAGCATCCGCGGGAGCCGGTGCGCCAGCGGGAGATCTGGTCCATCGAGTACTCGACGTCCCTCGACCTCCCCGAATGGGGCGGACAGCGCATCTCCATGCTTCGCGAGGAGGACGCCTGGGTGGACGAGAACGGCGTCGTCCGCTATTTCGCGGGGCCGCAGGAGGAGCTGTGGCTCATCCGCACCGAGCGGTGAGAACGCTTTCGGAGCTTCGCGATGCCCCCGAGGGGCGGCAGCGGGAGAGCGGATATCTTCACACTCTCCGCGAGATCCTGCAGCAGCCCGCGACCTGGCTCGAGACCGCGGAGCTCGTGGGCCGAAGCGGCGTCTCTCTAGCCGGGGAAGGGCCCGTTCTTCTCACCGGCTCCGGAAGCTCGCATTTCATCGGCGAGTCGCTCGAGCCGATTCTCGCGAGGTCGCTCGGACGTCCGGTCCGAGCCGTGCCCGCCGGCTCTCTCCTCACGGACGGCGCCAGCTACGTCTTCGGAGGACTGCCGGGCACGCTCGTCTCCTTCGCGCGATCCGGCGACAGCCCCGAGAGCTGCGGTGTCGTGGATTGGCTTCTGGGAGTCGCGCCCGCATGGCGGCACGTGCTCGTCACCTGCAACCGCGAGGGAGCGCTGGCGACGCGGTACCGCGACCGGAAGACGGTCACCGTGGTCCTTCTTCCCGATCGCACGAACGACCGCTCCCTGGTGATGACCTCGAGCTTCACGAACCTCTGGCTCGCCGGTCGAATCCTCGGGGGCGCGCTGCCCGACGTTTCTTCGCTCGCGCGCCGGGCCGGGTCCATCCTCGAGAACGACGCCGCGTCCCTTTCCGAAGCCGCCTCGGGCGCATTCGAGAACGCCGTCTACCTCGGAAGCGGCGCGGGCTACGGCGCAGCTCGCGAGGCCGCGCTCAAGATGCTGGAGATGACGGACGGCGACGTTCCCACGTTCGCCGAGTCGTTCCTCGGCTTGAGGCACGGCCCGATGTGCGCGCTCCGGGAGACGTCTCTCCTCGTCTGCTTCCTCTCGGCGAGCGAGCCGCACCACTCGTACCAGCGGGACCTCCTGCACGAGCTCTCCGACAAGGACGTCCGCCCGCGGACCCTCCTGGTGGGACCAGGAGGCGACGTCGACTTCGATCTGGGTGACGACGACGCTGCCCTTCTCGACGTCGTCGTGGGTCAAATCCTTGGATTGTTTCGCTCCCTCGCGCTCGGCCTCCGGCCCGACGCCCCCTCGGCGAAAGGGGTCATCTCCCGCGTGGTCCGACCGTTCGAGATCCATTGAGCGTACCCACCGTCCTGGTCGCGGGAGAGATCAACGCCGATCTCGTTCTCAGGGAAGTCTCGCCGTTTCCCGCTCTGGGGCGGGAAGTCCTGGTCTCGGAATCCGATCTGGTGCTCGGAAGCGCGTCGGCGATCTGTGCCTCCGGAATCGCGCGGCTCGGAAACCGCGTCGTCTTCAGCGGCAAAGTCGGGGACGACCTCTTCGGGCGCTTCTGCCTGGAAGATATGTCGCGCTCGGGTATCGAGATCGATCGCGTGATCGTGGACGAGCGGACGACGACCGGGATCACGGTGTCGATCTCCTCGGGGCCCGAGCGGGCTCTCGTCACCTGTCTCGGCGCCATCGCGGAGTTCGCGGCTGAGGAGGTGCCGGAGGCGGCCTTCGACGGAGCGACTCACCTTCACGTCGCCGGCTACTTTCTCCAGACGCGGCTTCGCGCGGGCCTGCCGGAGCTGTTCCGCCGGGCGCACCGGCGGGGCCTCACGACGTCGCTCGATTCCGGCCACGATCCCGAGGGTGAGTGGCGAGGGGGACTCGACGAGGTGCTGAAGGAAGCGGATCTGTTCTTCCCCAACCGGGAAGAGATCCGCGCCATCAGCGGACGGGAAGACCTGGAGGACGCGTTCCGAAGCTTCGGCCGGGTTCAGGTTGTGGCGAAGCTCGGCCCTGATGGCGCCGCCATCCTCGACGAAGGCAAGTTGCTCCGAGTCCCCGCCCCGCGGGTCCAGGTAGTCGATACGACGGGCGCCGGGGACTCGTTCGACGCCGGCTTCCTGCACGCCTGGCTGCGAAAGAAGCCGTGGATCGAATGTCTTCGCTACGGTGTCGCAGCTGGCAGCTTGTCGACCCGCGCCCTCGGAGGCACGAGAGCTCAGCCAACGCTCGATGAGCTGGAGCGGTTCCTGGCTGATGCCTGATTCAGGGACGGCGCCCGGGAGTCCACGGCGCTCCCGCCCGCTCGAGTGCTTCGTCCAGCTCA
>DAISKN010000761.1:0-3407 GCA_036820975.1 Acidobacteriota bacterium
GAGGCTCGTCGAGTACCGCGACGCGAAATTCCGCGAGCGTTTCGGCCTCTCGCCCGCCGTCGTCTTCGATTCGAGAGTCTTCGAGGGCGCCCGGACCACCTGGGTCAACGGCTGGAACGAGACTCCTTACGAAGCGTTCTTCTCCCGAGCGCCGTTGAGCGAGGCGGCTCGAAAGGACCTCGTGGATCTCTACACCACGAGAAAGAACTACCTCCCGGCCGAGACCGAGCTCGAAAACGAGCTCCACTCGATGAGCTGGGAGAGGTTCGTGCGCGAGAAGATGGGACTCGGCGACGACGCCGTCCGCTTCGTCGACCTCTATTCCACCGACCTCATCGGCCTCGGCTGCGATGCCGCCTCCGCGCTCGAGGGCTATGCCATCGGCCCGGGCTTCTTCGGAATGGGAGGAGAGGGGTTCTACGAAGAGGGCGGGATGCTCAAGTACGCCTACCAGCCTGTGAACCGCTACCCCGATGGGAACCACACCGTCGCGCGGCAGCTCCTCAAGGGGATCCTGCCGGGCGCCATCAGCGGCGAGAACACGATGGAGGGAGTCTTCAACGGCGAGCCCCGCGACGCGGAGCTCGACCGGGGAGAGAACCGCGTGAGGCTCAGGCTTTCGTCGATGGTGACGAAGATCCGACAAGAGGGCGAGACCGTCGGCGTCGAATACGTTCAGGGCGACGGCAAGGCCCGCCGCGTTCGAGCCCGGCACGTCATCATGACCGGCTGGGGCTCGGTCGCGAAGCACATCGTTCCCGATCTTCCGGAGGAGCAGCGCCGCGCGCTCGAGGAGTACCGGTACAGCTCCGCCCTGTATATCAACGTCTTGTTGAAGCACTGGCGTCCGATCGCCGACATCGGGGCGTTCGAAATGTACTGGCCGGAAGGCTATTGCACCTGGATGCACGTTTCCGATCCCCTCTCCGTCGGCGTCTACCGGCCGGAGTACCACCCCGACAAGCCCACGATCCTCAGCATGTACAAGTACGTCCACCAGCGGGGACTCGAGCCGCGGGAACAGATGCAGCTCGGGCGCTACGAGATGGAGAAGAAGACCTTCGAGGAGTACGAGCGCGAGATCCGGACGGAGCTGAACCACGTCCTCGGGAGTCACGGTTTCGATGCCGCGAGGGACATCGCCGGAATCACCGTGAACCGGTGGGGCCACGGCTACAACTACTTCAAGGAGCCGGGGCCGCGGGAGAAGCTCGAGAGCCCGCCTTACCGCGCCGGAAGGCAGAAGCTCGGACGTATCTCGTTCGCGGGTGCCGATGCCGGCGGGACGCCCTGGACCCAAGCGGCGCTGGTGCAGGCTTTCCGGGCCGTTCACGAACAGCTCTGAGCCCTTCTTGCGCGGGCTCCCCTCGGCTGTCTAACATAATAAGGTTTGCCCTAAACCAGGAGATTTCCATGACGACCGCCACCGCCAAGAAAGACAAGCACAAGTCCCTGCTCGACAAGCTCGGAATCGAGGAAGTGAACAGCGGCGCCTCGACCGGGCCCGATGCCTGGCTCTCGGAGCCCTCGGGAAAAGAGCTGGTGTCGCTCAACCCGACGACGGGCGAGCCCATCGCCAGGATCGTCCAAGCGACACCGGCCATCTACGAGAAAGTCGCCTCGACCGCCGCCACGGCGTTTCTCTCCTGGCGTGAAGTCCCCGCCCCCAAGCGCGGGCAGGTGATCCGAGACCTCGGGGACGCCCTCCGCGAGCTCAAGGAGCCTCTCGGCGATCTGATCTCCCTCGAGATGGGAAAGATCCGCGCGGAAGGCCACGGCGAAGTCCAGGAGATGATCGACATCTGCGACTTCGGGGTCGGGCTCTCGCGCCAGCTCTACGGCCTGACGATGCACTCCGAGAGACCGCGCCATCGGATGTACGAGCAGTGGCATCCGCTGGGAGTGGTGGGTGTCGTGACCTCGTTCAACTTCCCCATGGCCGTCTGGTCCTGGAACACGGCCATCGCTTCGGTCTGCGGGGACCCCATTCTTTGGAAGCCCTCGAGCGACACCCCGCTTACCGCCATCGCCGTCCAGCGCGTAGCGAACGCGGTGGCGGCCGATCACGGCCTTTCGGGCGTCTTCAACCTCGTCATCGGATCCGGCCGCGACGTGGGCGAGCTGATGCTGAACGACTCGAGGCTCCCCATGATCTCGTTCACCGGCTCGACCGGGGTCGGCCGTCGCGTCGCGGAAGCGGTGTCGCGCCGCTTCGGAAGGACGATCCTCGAGCTCGGCGGAAACAACGCCATCATCGTCGCCGAGGACGCCGACCTCGACATGGCGACGCGGGCCATCCTCTTCGGCGCCGTCGGCACCTCCGGCCAGCGCTGCACCAGCACCCGTCGCATCATCGCCCAGAAGAGCATCGCGAAGGAGCTCGAAGAACGGCTGGTCAAGGCGTACAAGTCGATCCGCATCGGGGATCCCCTGGACGACGACACCCTCATGGGGCCGCTCGTGAATCAGGGCGCGGTGAACGACATGTTTGCCGCCCTCGAGCGGGTGAAGAAAGAGGGAGGCAAGATCCTGGTGGGCGGCGGCAAGCTCCCGGAGAAGGGACCGAACTTCGTCGAGCCCACCATCGTCAAGATGTCCGCCCAGACGGACATCGTGAAGGAAGAGACTTTCGCCCCGGTCCTCTACATTCTCGAGTACGGGGAAATCGAGGAAGCGATCGCCCTCCAGAACGGAGTACCGCAGGGACTTTCGAGCTCCATCTTCACCGACAGCATGCGCAAGATGGAGGCTTTCCTCTCCGCGTCGGGTTCCGACTGCGGCATCGCCAACGTCAACATCGGCACGTCGGGCGCGGAGATCGGCGGAGCCTTCGGCGGCGAGAAGGAGACCGGGGGCGGCCGCGAGGCCGGCTCCGATTCCTGGAAGCAGTACATGCGGAGGCAGACCAATACCATCAACTGGTCGAAGGACCTCCCCCTGGCCCAGGGACTCGAGTTCGACTAGAGCTCTCCTATGGCGACCACAGCAGCCCGACGGCAGAGCGCGGGAGGTTCAATCCGACCGTCAACTAGATCGTCGAAATCGTCGCTGCGGAGCTCGACGTTAACAATCGCGAATCGATGATTCTTTCGTTCTCGAAGCACAAGGGATGTTTCTTGCCCCCCCGATGCCGATCCATGGCATTGGAGTTCCATCCAACATCTTGAACACTTCCCTTTGATCGCTCGGCGTGAATTGCTTTTCCTCGAGTAGTTTAGATAGAATCCCGCGCTGGAATGCAATTTGCTGCGTTCTTTATTCTTAGAAGATGGGCCGGCGTGATTCCTCACAAGAGCCGCGTCCAGCAGAGAGGTAAAGATGAGATCTCCTAAACTTGTTACGGTTATCGCGCTCGCCGCATTCGCGTTGGTCGCGATTTCGGCGTCCGCGCAGGTCACGACCGGGAC
>DAISKN010000762.1:0-3406 GCA_036820975.1 Acidobacteriota bacterium
GCGGGCGGCGCGAGGGAGGGGCGTGAACTGGAGATAGAAGACCGGGGAGTAAGGGAACGCGTAGGCACGGCCGGCGATGATTCGCGGATAGGCGGTCTCGGCGACTTTCTGCGCCGCGATTCCCCGCTCGAGGATCCCGCCCGACGCCGCCTCGAACGCCTCCAGGTGGCGGCGGTGGAGGCGCACGTCCGGATAGAAGTAGCTGGGATGGAAGAGGGCGGCACCCTTGAGCATGTAGCCGAGGAGGAAGAGCAGAGGGACCGATCGGCGGAACCCGACAGCGAGAAAAGCGGTGGTGACGAGGCCAACGATCGCGATCTGCGCCTGGGCGTGTGCCATGCCGAAGGGATCGCTCGCGAACCAGACCGCCTGCCCGAGGGCTACGGCGCAGCCGATCGCGGCCACGGCCGGAAGGGAGAACCCGAGAACGACAGCCAGGAGGAAGACGCCCGCGAGAAAGATTCGGGGGGCCATCGCTTGGCTCGGGAGTCGGAACCGGGCGCCCTCGATGCGGATCCAGTCGACGGCGAGACCCAGCTTCTCGGGGCTCGGATCGTCGACGACGATATCGAGCCGCGTCGACCCTTCCGAGGAGAAGCTCGCCGGGATCTCCTGCGTCCGGAACCGGCCGGAGCGCGCCGAGAAGCTCGCGATCGGCTCTCCGTTCAGGAAGACGCGGACGGCGGCGTTCCCGTCGAGAAAGCGCGCATAGCGGAGCTGAATCCTCGCCTCCTCCGAGGCGCCCTTGAGAGGTACGAGAATGGACGCTCTGTCTCTCGTCCAGCGAAAGGTGACTGGAAGCCGTTCCTCGCTCTCGGTGAATCCCGGCAGGTACGAGCCGGTGGAAGGGCCGACGTCGAAATCCAGGGGTGCCTGGGCAAAGGACGCGAGGTGGAGTGCGGCCTCGCCGAGAAGGAGTGTCGCTAGCCCCAGGAAGGCGACACGGAATCGTCCGCCCATGGCGGTGCTATTTCTTCCGGTCGAGAAGCTTTCGCAGGGTCTCCACTTCCATATCGAGCTTCTTCTGTTTGGAGGAGATACTCAGTATGTAGGCGAAGAGCAGAATCCAGACGAGGGAGTAGGCGGCCAATAGATAGCTCATGCGAGGTCGAGCTCCTTGTGCAGCCGATCCACCTCCTCCTGCGTGGACTCGACGGCGAGGCGTCTTTCCATGAGCCACAAATAGAGCAAGAGGAAGGCGGCGAGCGCAATCATGAGGGCCTGGAACATCTGCGGATGGAGCCCGGAGGATTCCCCGCCGAGGATGACCGGCTGGGGATGCTGGGTCCTCCAGAGGCGGATCGCTAGAAAAACCACGGGGACGTCCACGAAGGCGATGATCGCGACCACCGCCGAGAGCTTGGCCCGCTTCTGGTCCTCGGGAACGTATCGCCTCAGCATCAGGTAACCCACGTACATGAGCCAGAGCACGAGGGCGGTCGTGAGCCTCGGGTCCCAGGTCCAGTAGACTCCCCAGGCGTACTTCGCCCAGATGGGACCGGTCACGAGCCCTATGGTGGTGAAGACGACGCCGATTTCGGTGGATGCGAGGGCCACGTGGTCGAAGCCCGGCCGGCCCTTCCAGAGGTAGCCGACGCTGGCGACGAAGGTCACGGTGAAAGCGATGAAGGCCACCCACCAGCTGGCCACGTGAAAGTAGAAGATTCGCTGCACGTCCCCCATTGTGCTCTCCTTCGGAGCGTAGAGAAACGCCGCCCACAGGGCGATGAGCATCGAAACGAGGCTCAGCAGCGGAAGAGTCTTTGCGTACCAGGATCGCATCATTGGCCGTGGATTATACTATGTAGGTCTCGTGGGAACGTCGAATCGGCTCACCGTCGTCTTCTCCTCGGTGGGCCACCTCCTCATCCATTTCTGCACCGCGTTCTTCTTCGTCATCGTCCTCTCGCTCGAAGAAGAATGGAAGCTCCCCTATCCCGAACTCCTCGAGCTCTGGACGCTCGGCTCGCTCCTGGTGGGACTCGCCGCGCTTCCCGCGGGTCTTCTGAGCGATCGGCTCGGGGCGAGCCCGATGATGGCGGTGTTCTTCCTGGGGTTGGGAGGCTCTTCGATCGCCGCCGGCCTTGCGCCATCCCCCGGAACGCTGATGGTCGCCCTCGCGAGCCTCGGTCTCTTCGCGTCCATCTATCACCCCGTCGGCATTCCCTGGCTCGTTCGCAACACCGGCGTGAGCCGCGGGAAGGCGCTCGGAATCAACGGCGTCTTCGGCAACCTGGGCTCGGCGATGGCCGGCGTCGCGACCGGGGCGCTCATCGACGCCGCGGGGTGGCGTGCGGCGTTCATCGTGCCCGGCGCCGTAGCCGCTCTCCTGGGCGTGGCGCTCGTCGTCTGCCGCGCCACCGGGCTCGTCCAGGATCCGAAGGCTGCGCCGCTACTCACCTCGGCCTCCGCGAAGTCGGACTCGCGGAAGGTGTTCACGATCCTGCTGGTGACGATGTTCCTCGGCGGCCTCGTCTACCACTCCACCCAGGCGTCTCTTCCGAAAGTGATCGAGCTCCGGCATCAGGGGTTGGCGGGAGAGGGAGCGTTCGGCGTGGGGCTCCTCGTCGCCCTTGTCTACGCCGCCGCCGGCATCATGCAGATTCTCGGGGGACACCTCGCGGACCGCATGCCGCTGAAGCAGGTCTATACGGCGGCGATTCTCGTCCAGGTTCCGCTGCTGCTCCTGGCGTCGAATCTCGGGGGTGCGGCGCTCATTCTGGTCGCGACGTTGATGGTGATGGGCAATACCGCCGCGCTCCCCGCGGAGAACCTTCTGCTCGCCCGCTACACGCCCGAGAAGCGCCACGGTCTCGCCTTCGGGGTGAAGTTCGTTCTGTTCTTCGCCGCGGCGCCTCTCGCGGTCCAGCTCGCTTCCGAAGTCGCGGCGAGGACCGGCGAGTTTCAGTGGCTCTTCTTGTTCCTTGGAATCTGCGCCGCCGCCTCTCTGCTCGTCGCCTTGTTCCTGCCTGGAGAGGAGCGCGCCGTCGCCTCTTCGCCTGCTGCGCCTGCTGCGCCTGCTGCGCCTGCTGCGCCTGCTGCGCCTGCTGCGAACGTATTGACAGATCGTCCCGCAGTTCCTAACATGGATTAAACCCCAGAATCAGCGTCAGGCCCTTCCTGGCTTCGCGAAGCCGGGTTTCTCGACCCCCGGAGGGCGATTTGAAGAACGACGATCTGTTGAGCGGAGTGCTGTGGCTCCTCGGAGTAGCGACCGTTTTCCTGATCGCAACCGCCGTCGCCATGGCTGCGGCCCGCGACGGACTCGTGCTCTGGCACGAGGCGAGCGCCGCCGTCCGGGCGCTCTCGACGATCTCCACGATGATGGTGGCGGCCGTGGCCGTCATCCATGTGAAGATCGGTCGAGCCAAGAAGGACTGACGTCCGTTCTGCCCGCGCGAGCCCG
>DAISKN010000763.1:0-3401 GCA_036820975.1 Acidobacteriota bacterium
GCGGCGCCGATGAGCCAGAGCTCGAAGATCTTGAATCGCGCGAGCACCGCGAAAGTCGCGACGGCCATTGCCGCAGTCCAGAGGTCCACGAGGGCTCGGGTCGCGAGCACGAAGGCGGCGCCCGCGATCGCGCCGGTGGCGGCGGCGGTCACCCCATCGACGAAAGCCTTCACCGCGGGCAGCGATCGGTGGCGGTGAAAGTAGGGCGCCGGAATCACCACGAACAGGTAGACGGGGAGGAAGACTCCGAGTGCCGCCAACGTCATTCCCCAGGGCCCGGAAACGAGATAGCCGATGAACGCGACCGTGATCACCACCGGTCCGGGCGTGATCATAGCGACGGCGACGGCATCGAGGAACTGCCGGTCGTCGAGCCATCCGTGGGTCGAGACCACCTCGCCGTAGAGAAACGGCACGATCGCGAGACCGCTCCCGAAGACGAAGGCGCCCGCCTTCGCGAAGAACCAGAAGAGATTGGGGAGCGTAGGTGCCGCCGCCGACAGCGTCGCCGGCGCGCCGGCGAAAAGCGCCATGGCCGCCGTCGGAGATTTCCGGGAGAGGAGCACCGTGAGAGCACCCGCGAGAAGAAACAACCAGACAATCTCGCGCCCCGTCCATGCGGTCGAGAGCGCCATGACGATGAAGATGGCCCACAGAACCCGGCTCGTCCCGAGGGTCAACCGTGTGAGCTTGAGCGCCGAGCGGGCGATGATGCCGATGACCGAAGCCCCGATGCCGTAGAAAAGGGCCTCCATCCAGGGAAGTCCTCCGAATCGGACGTAGGCTGCGGAGATGCCCCAGACCATGAGGAACGAGGGGAGCACGAAGAGGACGGCGACGACCGAGGCTCCGGGGATTCCCCCCCTCACGTACCCGAGATACATGGCGAGCTGCGCCGCGAGCGGTCCCGGGGCGAGCTGCGCGAGCGCGAGCCCGTCGACGTAGTCCTCTCGCGAGATCCACCGGCGCTCCTCCACGAGGTCGCGCTGCATGAACCCCGCGAGCGCGATGGGTCCTCCGAAGCCCGTGGCTCCGAGCCGGAGGAAATACGCGTAGAAGCGCCACGGGCTGACGTCGGATTCAGCGGTGCCGGTCACCGCTTTCGAGCCCGCTTCGCCGCCGGCGGGCGCGGCGCCGTGAGACGCGCGGACTGCTGAAACCCGCGGTACAGCGCCTCGAACAAAATGCTCCCCTGGGCGAGAAGCGCGTCGTCGTCCTCGTAGAGTCTCTGGAGCCCGTCGATGAGGGCGCTCACCGCCGGCGCCTCGGGAGCGCCGAAGAGCGTATCCTTCAGGTCGAGGTCGTGGACGATGGCCGCGAGGCGATCGACGGCGGCATCGTTGACCCCGAACTTCGTTTGAAGCGTCTCGAACGTGCATTGATTGCCCCGATGGCTGAGCTCGACCCCGAACATGTCGAAAGCGACGCCTTCCCGGGGAACGGAGGCGGGATCGTCGGCGAAGGCGAACCGGGCGTCGGGGTCGATGAAGCGGCGGATGAGCCAGGCGCTCGCCATTCGATCGATTCCCGGGCGGGGCCGTGTCACCCACAGGCGGCCCCGATACTCCGCGCGGCGAGCTCCGGGGTCGCCGTCGATCGCGGCGACAGGGCCACCCGCGATCTCGCTCTTCAGCCGATTCAGGAGGCTCACCGCTCGTTCCCGTCCGCTGGCGCCGAAGAAGTCCACCGCCTCGATGTCAGCGAGGCGCCGCTCGAGCTCCTCCACGCGTCTGCGGGAGGACGCGGACGGGCGCCTTCGCGGCGATCGCGACTTCGGGCCTCGCGGGAGAGCGCGCTCGATCTCCTGTCCGAGCTTCCGGTAGCTTTCTTCCCGCGAGCGCCGGAACTCCCGGATGATCTCGTCGTCGGACCGGCCGCCCACGCTGTCGGCGGCGAAAACGCTCGCCTCTCCCCCCGCGGCCTCGATCTCTCCCTTGAGCCATTCGAAATCCTCGCGAGCGGAAGGGGAATCGGGCAGAACGTAGGCAGCCTGTTTGACGGCGACGGCGCCCAACTGTCGGAGGCGGCGCCAGGTCCGCACCCTCAGGTTCGAGGGCGTAGAGGGAAGCTGATGCACCAGCAGGAGCCATCGCCGGGGCGCGGGTGTCTCGTGCTTTCCTGTCATGGTTCGTGTACAAAGGAGGTCGAGGAGCGAAACCATCCATGACTCCCTGGACGATTCTCCTGACGGCTTCCTGGCTCGCCACGGCGCAGGCGATCCCGCGCGAATACGAGGAAGTCCTCACTCTTCTCGGCAAGAAGGGGGACTTTCGGGAAGGCGTCCTCAAAGTGAACGTTCCCCGGGCCGACCTCGCGGTCGAAATCGCGGGAAGACCCGCTCCGACGCCCTTCGGCTTCGGGGGATGGGTCGCGTTCACGAAAGGGGACGACGGCTCCGAGGTGATGATGGGCGACCTGGTGCTGACGGAGGACGAGGTCAACCCGGTGATGTCGGCGATCCTCTCGAATGGCCTCGATGTGACCGCGCTCCATAATCATTTTTTCCGGGAGCAGCCGCGGATGTTCTACATGCACGTGCACGGTCGCGGGAAGGCGTCCGAGCTCGCGCGAAAGCTCGAGCCCGCGATCGACTGGATCGACGGCGCCGCGCGGAAGCGGGGCGCGCCTCCCGCCGCGGTCGTCGGGGGAAAGCTGGACGCGGAGCGAATCGCGGGCATCGTGGGCCACACGGGGGAGACCAGCGGAGGCGTGTACAAAATCACCATCGGACGCCCCGACATCGATCTGCGGGAGCACGGAGCCGTCATCAACGCGAGGATGGGTCTCAACACCTGGGCGGCGTTCTTCGGAAGCGACGAAGACGCGATGGTCGCGGGCGACGTCGCCATGCTCGAGCACGAGGTGACGCCGGTCCTTTCCTCTCTTCGCGCCTCCGGAATCGACGTCGTCGCCATTCATCACCACATGACCGGGACTTCCCCGGTCGTGATTTTTCTGCACTACTACGGAGCGGGTCCGGCGGGCCGGCTGGCGGAGGGAGTGCGCGCCGCCGTCGACCTCCTGGGAAAGCCCGCGCCCGGCGCTCACGCTCTCATCCGCTGAAATCGAACCTCGGCCTAAGGCCTCGCGTGCGCTGGTACACGGCGACGGCGGCCGCGAGATCCTGGAGGGCGATTCCGGTGCTGTCGAAGATCGTGATCTCCTCCGGGGACTCGCGCCCGACGGCCCGTCCCGCGACCACCGCCCCGAGCTCCGCACGAACGTCCTCCGCCCGCATGAGCCCCCGGGCGACGGCGTGGTGAAGATCGCCGATGAGGGCGGCCTGGGGCAGGAGGTCGACCACCACGGCGCTCGCCGCCATCAGCGTTTCTTCGATCTCCTGTTTGTTCTCGCTGTCAGCCCCTACCGCCGCGACGAACGTGCCCGGGCGCACCTCCTTC
>DAISKN010000764.1:0-3394 GCA_036820975.1 Acidobacteriota bacterium
TAGGTACTTGTACGAGCACCAGACGGCGAAGTCGGGCCCTGCGTCGTGGAGATCGAGGAGGAGGTTTCCCGCTCCGTGGGCGAGGTCGAAGCCCACGCGGCAGCCCTTCTCATGGCCGGCCTCGGCGATCGCAGCCACGTCGAAGGCCCTCCCCGTGGCGTAGTTGACGTTCCCGATCAGGATCAAGGCAATCGATTGGCCCTCCTCCTCGATGCAGGAGAAGAGATCGTCGTCGTCGCGCTCGAGAATGGCTTCGCCGGGGTCGAACCCGTGGAAGCTCGCCTGAGACGAGACGGCGTAGCGGTCCGAGGGGAAGGCTCCGGCCTCGATCAGGATCTTGTAGCGGTCGGCCGTCGGACGGTAAAAGGAGGCCATCAGCAGATGCAGGTTCACGCTGAGGGAATTCATCACCACCACTTCGGAGGGGAGCGCTCCCACGACGCGCGCCATGGGCTCTCGCAGCAGGCGGTGGTAGGGCATCCAGGGGTGGTTTCCGCGAAAATGTCCCTCGACCCCGAGCCGCTCCCAGGCTTCGAGCTCCTCCTCGACGAAAGCGCGCGCCGACCGCGGCGCGAGCCCGAGGGAGTTGCCGCAGAGATAGATGGAGGGAACGTGGAACTCCTCGCGAAAGCCCGCGAGCGGGTCCTCGGCGTCGAGCCTACGGGCGCAGGATTCCGTTCGGTCGAGCGGCATGCTTCGAAAGACCCACGAACGACTCCGCGTTCGCCCCGAGGAGTTTCTCCTGAAGCGTCGGCGGGAAACGGCTTTCCCGGATGAGAGAGCCCGCGCGCTCTTCACCGAGAGGAAACGGGTAGTCCGATCCGAGAACGATGCGGTCCTCTCCCAGGACTTCGACGAGGAAAAGGAGCGCCCTCTCGTCGAAGACCGCGGAGTCGACGAGAAACCGGTCGAGGTAGTGGCTGGGAGGGTGCTCCGCGGCCCCGCGGGCCTTGGGTTGCCGCATCCAGGCGTTCTCCAGGCGGCCGAGAAGGAAGGCGAAGCTTCCGCCTCCGTGCGCGAATCCGATCCGGAGGCTCCGGGGAAGTCGGTCGAAGCCGCCGCTCAGGATGAGGACCGCGATCGAGAGCTGGGTCTCCGCGGGCATGCCCACGGTCCAACCCATCATGTACTTCGCCGTCCGCTCCGCCGCCATCATGTCCCAGGGATGGACGAAGACCGCGGCATCCTCGGAAGCGGCGTGCTGGAGAAAGGTGAGAATTCCCTCGTCGTCGAGGTTCTTCGTGCCGACATGGTTTCCGATCTCGACTCCCAGATGGCCCGAGCGCATCGCGCGAGAAAGCTCTTCGCAGGCCATGTCGACATCCTGAAGGGGAACCTGGCAGAGAGGGAGGAGCCTTCCTCGGCCGCGGCTCGTTAGCTCGAGGCACGCGTCGTTGAAGAGCCGCGCGCAGTCGAGAGCATCTCTGGCATCCCGTTCGTAGGCGAAGAGGACCGGCGTCGCGGAAACGACCTGGAAGTCCACTCCATCGCGGTCCATGTGCGCGAGGCGCACCTCGGGATCCCAGCAGGCGGAATCGATGTGCCGGAAGACGCGATCGCCCACGAGGACCTCGGCCTTTCCGGGCTCCGTATGACGGATCGAAGGCCAGTCTTTCGTGCCGTAGCGAGCCTCGAGATCGGGCCACGACCGCGGAAAGAAGTGAGTATGGACGTCGATGACCGGCATCGCTATTTGCCCGGATGGATCGTTCCGCAGCTCCGGCAGCGGCGCGCGGCCTCGTCCTCGTAGAACTTCTCGAAGAGCGGTGGAAGATCGTCGACGATGCTCTTCAAGACGACCTCGGTGCGGTAGACGAGCTCGTGGCACTTCGGGCAATACCACTCGAACCCGTCCTTGGCTCCGGGAGGCCGGGGGGCCTCGATGACGAGGCCGATGCTCCCGGGCACCGGGCGCTGCGGCGAATGGCGCACGTGCGAAGGCAGAAGGAAAATCTCTCCCGCGCGGATTTCGACGTCCACGGGGGGCCTTCCCGCTTCCTCCATGACGCGAAGCACCATGTCGCCCTCGATCTGGTAGAAGAACTCTTCCGACGGGTCGTCGTGGTAATCGGTGCGCTGGTTGGGGCCGCCGATGACCATGGCGACGAGCTCGCCGTCCTCCCAGATCTGCCGGTTCCCGACGGGAGGCTTCAAGAGCTCCCGGTGCTCCTCGATGAAGGCGCGAAAGTCGATGGCTCTCAGGCTTCGTTTGGAAGGCATGGTTACAGCTTCACGCAGATGTTGTTCAGCTCGGAGTAGAAGTCGAGCGAGTGGCGCCCGCCTTCGCGGCCGATGCCCGAAAGGCCGACGCCGCCGAACGGAGTTCGGAGGTCGCGCACGAACCAGCAGTTGACCCAGGTGATGCCGCACCTCAGGCTCTCGGCGACGCGGTGGCCCCGCTTGAGGTGGGTGGTCCAGACGGAAGCGGCGAGTCCGTAGCGGGTGTCGTTCGCGTTCCGGATCGCCTCCTCCTCGGTGTCGAAAGGTGCTATGTGGCAGACGGGCCCGAAGATCTCTTCCCGGTTGGTGCGCGCTGATTCCTCGAGGCCGACGAGGATCGTGGGCTGGACGTAGAAGCCGCGATCGCGGCCGTCGCCGAACCGCGGGATCCCGCCGCCGGTCACGACCTCGGCGCCCTCGTCGATGGCGAGCTCGTAATGGGAGAGCACCTTGTCCCGGTGCGCTCCGGAGATCAGGGGACCGGTGGTCGTCGCCGGGTCGCGGGGCCAGCCCAGGACCAGCGACTCGGCCCTGACTCGAAGAGCTTCGACGAAGCGATCGAACAGAGGCCGTTCGACGTAGATCCGTTCGGCGGCGAGGCACACCTGGCCGGTGTTGCTGAAGACCGCTTCGGCGACCCCATTCACCGTCTCCTCGAAATCGCAGTCGCCGAAAACGATCGCCGCGTTCTTTCCCCCGAGCTCGAAGGAGACGGGCTTCACCGTGGGCGCCACCGCGCGCAGGATCGCCGCTCCGGTCGCCGATTCGCCGGTGAAGGTGACGGCGTCGATGCCGGGATGGGTGGTCAGGAACTCTCCCGCGGACTCCGGGCCGAAGCCGTGAACCACGTTGAATACCCCGGGGGGAACCCCGACCTCCTCCATCACTTCCGCGAGGAGCGTCGCCGTCGAGGGAGTTTCCTCCGATGGCTTCGCCACCACCGCGTTTCCGCAGGCGAGGGCCGGTGCCACCTTCCAGGTCAGAAGAAGGAGCGGAAGATTCCAGGGAGTGATGACACCGATCACGCCCTTGGGTTTCCGGACGGCGTAGTTCAGAGCCGAGCCGCCGTCCGCCGTGTCCGTCCGGAAGGACTCGAGCCCGCTCGACTTGATGATGTTCGAGAAGACGCGGAAGTTGGCGGCGCCGCGGGGGATGTCGATCCGGGAAGCGAGAG
>DAISKN010000765.1:0-3384 GCA_036820975.1 Acidobacteriota bacterium
CGGAAGCGGTTCGCGCGGTAGTCCCCGGCGGAAGGATCCCACATACCGAAGAGCATGAACTGATCGTGCGAGGGGTTCGACGGCCGCAGTCCCACCGTCTCGAACTCGACCCAGCCGCTCGAAAGCGTCGGCACCTCGTAGCGGATGTAATCCGATGCGCTCGTGACCTGCCAGCCCCCTGACGTGAACTGGCCGCCGCTCACTTCGCCGAGGCTTCCGCCGAGGAGCGGATCGGAGATGATGGCTCCCGAGGACGGCGGCGCGGGTGTGGGCGCGGGCGGGGGATTCGAGCCTCCGCCCGTCGATCCGACGGTGAAATCCGCGGTCGCGGAAAAGGAGCTCTCCACCGTTCCCGAGCGAGCCCGGACCCGCCAGAAGTGGCGGCCCGCGGAGAGGGCGCGCTCCACCTTCCAGGCCGTCGATCCGCCCGATCCCTCGGGGACCTGAGGCGACTGGGCGACGATACTGGTGAAACTGGATTCCGTCGAGACCTGAAACAGGTACGTGGGCACGTCGCCGCCCGACCGCGCGGAGTTCAGCACCGTCAGCGTCGGCTGCGTTTCGGAGACCGAGCTTCCCGAAAGGGGATCCGCAATAATGGGAGCGGTGATTTGTTGCGTGCCGGTCGGATTTCCCGGATTGGTGGGGCTGGGGTTGGCTCCAGGCGTCGTCCCCGGGTTCGACGTGGAATCGCTTCCGATGGTACCCGTGGGGAGGAGAGGCTCATCGACGCGACAGGACAAAGAGAAAGCGAGGGCCAGGGCGGCGGTCGCGATTGAAAATCGTTTTCCGTCGGCCTGGCCCATCGTGTGTGTACCCCGTCCTGGATTGGTTGCTTTTCTTGGAGCCGGAGGTCGCACCGTTGAAGCTCGTTTCTTTGGAGCAGCGATCTCCGACTTTTCGGAAACCTTACAACATGGATCGTGCGTTTGCAAGGGCTTTTCCCATTTTTCTTCAGGAATCACTTTAACTCGTGCCGAGGTTCTTCGCTTGCCCGCTGTTTCGCTGTAAGATATTGTAACCAAGGAGCTTTTGGTTGAAATCGCAAGTCGTGGCCGCCATAGATCAGGGAACGACGAGCTCCCGCTGCCTCCTCTTCAATAGCGACGGCCATGTGGTCTCCGCGCACCAGCTCGAGCACCGGCAGATCTACCCGCGCCCCGGCTGGGTCGAGCACGACCCCGAGGAGATCTGGAGTCGGACGACGGAGGTCATTCGTGGCGCCATGGAGAAGGCGAAGCTTTCCCCGGGCGCGGTCGCGGCCGTCGGGGTGACGAACCAGCGCGAGACCACGGTGGTCTGGGATCGGAAGACCGGCCGCCCTTACGCGAACGCGATCGTCTGGCAGGACACGCGGACGGACGGCATCGTCGGGGAGCTCGCCCGCGAGGGCGGAATCGATCGGCTGCGCGCGAAGACCGGCCTTCCGCTCGCGACCTATTTTTCCGGTCCGAAGCTCCAGTGGCTTCTCGACGAAGTGACGGGCTTGAGAGCGGCCGCGGAAAGAGGTGATGCCCTCTTCGGGAACATCGATACCTGGCTCCTCTGGAACCTCACGGGCGGCGCCTCCGGGGGAGCTCACGTCACCGACGTAACGAACGCGAGCCGGACGCTCCTCTTCGACCTCGAGACTCTCGATTGGGACGACGAGATCCTGAATCTCCTTCGCATCCCCCGCGCCATGCTCCCGCGCATTCGTCCCTCCTCCGATCCGGAGCTCTACGGCGCGACGCGAAAGGACGGTCCCTTCGGGGGAAGCGTTCCCGTCTGCGGGGACGTGGGCGATCAGCAGGCCGCGCTCCTCGGGCAGGCCTGTTTCGACGCCGGCGATGCCAAGAACACGTACGGCACGGGCTGCTTCCTTCTCATGAATACCGGCCCCGACCGCGTTCCTTCCCCTTCGGGGCTCCTCACGACCGTCGCTTACAAGCTCGGAGCCCGGCCCGCGGTATACGCGCTCGAGGGCTCGATCGCCATCGCCGGCGCCCTGGTGCAGTGGCTTCGAGACAACCTCGGGCTCATTTCCTCGGCTTCCGAAGTGGAAGCTCTGGCGCGAACCGTCGAGGACAACGGAGGCATGGTCCTGGTGCCCGCCTTCTCCGGGCTCTTCGCCCCTCACTGGAGGAGCGACGCTCGTGGTGTCATGGTCGGTCTCACGCGCTACATCACCAAGGGACACATCGCCCGCGCGAGTCTCGAGGCCTCGGCGTTCCAGACGAAAGAGGTCCTCGATGCGATGCAGCGCGACGCGGGAGTGACCTTGAAGACGCTTCGCGTCGACGGCGGGATGGTCCGAAACGAGCTCCTGATGCAGTTCCAGGCAGACCTTCTCGGGGTACCGGTGGTGAGGCCCCGCGTTACCGAGACGACGTCGATGGGCGCGGCCTACGCCGCGGGGCTCGCCGTCGGCTTCTGGTCGAACGAGAACGAGCTCCGCTCGCACTGGGAGGCGGATCGGACTTTTCAGCCGGCGATGGAGAGCTCCAGGAGAGACGAGCTCCAGGCCCTCTGGGAGAAGGCGGTCGAGAGGACTCTGGGCTGGGTGTAGCCCCGAGATCGTGCCTTCCCGATGAGCACCATCCCGCGTCCACGGCTTCGCGCCGCCGCGTTCACCGCTGGTCTCGCGGTGGTCGCATTGGCCGTCCTCCGAGGGTTCGGTCCTCTCGACTTGCTGGCGAGAACCAACGGAATTCCGGAATCCGTCCTTCGCGCTGCCGCGATCGCGCTCCTGATTGGTGGCGGCATCGCTCTCTGGGCTCTCCGGCGCCGGCGTGCCGATTTCGATGATGCACTGCTCCGGCTGGTCGTTTTCGGGCTCTCCGGAGCCACGATTCTCGGGAGCCTGGGAAGTCTCTCCTGGTGGCTCGAGCTCTTCTCTCACTTCCGCCTCCAGTACGCCGTCGGGCTCCTGTCGGGAGCGCTGTACTTCGCGATCCGCCGGAACGCGGGGGGCGCCCTCCTGGCGACGGCGATGGCTGGGGCGAATCTCTACATCGCGTCGCCCCAGCTCCCGTCCTGGCCCAAGCTCGCCGCGGACAGAGGCGAAACGGTCCGGCTCGCGGCGGCGAATCTCCACCGACGAAACCGCGAAGCCGAAAGCGTCCTGCGCTTCGTCCATCGGGAAGCCCCCGACGTTCTCCTGCTCACGGAGCTCACCCCCGAATGGCAGGAGCGCCTCGAATCGTTCCTCCGCTCGTACCCGTACTCCGTCATCGAGCCTCGAGAGGACGGCCACGGCATCGCTCTCTACAGCCGGCTGCCCCTTCTCTCGAGCGAGATCCTGCGGTTCGAGGGAGCCGGCGTCCCGTCTCTCGCGGCGCGCGTCGACGTCCGCGGCCGGCCCGTTCTCGTCCTCGGCGCTCATCCCCCGGCTCCTCGAACCCC
>DAISKN010000766.1:0-3383 GCA_036820975.1 Acidobacteriota bacterium
ACCCGGTCGGAGAGGATCTTCTTCTTCGACGTCCCCGCCCGGCCCTCCGGCGAGGCGGGGGCGGTCGGCCAGTGCCTGGCATCGCTCAACATCGACCTCGAGCCGGTCCTGGATCCCGATGGCAAGGTCCCGGCCGCCCTCCTGCGGGAGGCCCTCGGCTCCGTCCGGGCGATGCTCATCTCCGATGTCGAGACCGACCCTCGGTGGCAGACGATCGAGCCCGCCTCCCGGCCCCGCACCACCCGCCGACCGGAGAGCGGCCCGCGGTACTCGGTGACCACCGTCGCCTGGCCCTCCGACGTGTCGTCCTCGTGGTGGAAGAGGACTACCCAGTCGCGGGTGCGTCCCAGGGCATGCGCCCTCGCGGTGTTCGAGAAGACCGCGGTGTAGTGCCGATCGCCGCGCCGCGTGTGGAGAATCGGAAGCCACTTCTCCCCTGTCGGGTTGAAGCGGCGGGGAGCGATGAGGGTCAAAGCGCCCTGGGCAGCCTTCTTCCGGTACTCCTCGTCGACGTCGAGAAGCTCCGACACCGGCGGACGGGAGAGCCGCATCTCGCGGTTTTGTCGCGAACGGCGCCCGAGGCGCGCGCGCAGGCTCTCCTCGACGGCCCGGAGTCGCCTCGACCCGAATCCAGGAACGGTCGATAGCCGCGAATCGTGGGCCGCCATCTCGAGCTCCTCCAGGCTCTCGATTCCGAGCCGCTCGTGGATCTCGGAGGCGAGCCTCGGCCCGATGCCGGGAACGGTGCGGAACAGGGCCTCGGGCTCGGCCTCGCCGAGGAGCCGCTCGAGGAGTTGAAGACGGCCGGTCTCGAGAATCTCGACGATGTGGCGCGCGAGGTTCTCGCCGACCCCGGGAAGCGACTCGAGCGCCCCCTCTCCCGCGGTCTCGACCAGATCGGCGATGGCCGAAGGGAGCTCCCGAACCGTCGATGCCGCCCGATGGTACGCCTGGGCCCTATAGGGCTGTGCCCCCTGGGCTTCCAGGATGTCCCCGACTTCGTCGAGGACCGCGGCGACCTCCGCGTTCGTCGTTCCTATCCTCGCGACCGCCACCCGCAGATTGTAACGCGCGAGAGTTTTGTTGCATCCTGCAAATACTTTGTTGTAGGATACAAGCACCATGAGGACGGCGACCGAGACCGGGATTCTGGCATCGGACGTGGCGAAGCTCCGGAGCTCGTTCACCGCCTTGCTGCGGCGCTTTTCCATCTCGGAGCGCGCCGACGTGCAGTGCTGCGGGATGACCGTGGCCCAGGCCGCGACTCTCGAGGCCCTCGACCGTGAAGGGACGATGCGCCTGGGCCGGCTGGGAAAGCTCCTCGGCATCGCCCCCAGCACCCTCACTCGGAATCTTGCGCGCCTGGAGGAAGCGGGCCTCGTCCGGCGAACGTCCGATGACGAGGACGCCCGGGCAGCCCAGGTGGAGCTCACTGAAAAGGGGCGGCGCACTCGCCTCCGCCTCGAGGTGATGGAGGACGAGTTCGCCGGGCGCGTTCTCGGGCGTTTGTCCCCCGCCGCGCGGGAGCAGGCCCTCGACGGCCTCGCGGCCCTGCTCGATGCCGTGCGCGCGGAGACGGAAACCTGTTGTCCCGGTGCTTTCGATCATCTCGTCGATATTGAAAAAGGAGAGATTCGATGACTCAGAAGAACGAGAACCTCGTGGAAATCGTCAAAGAACGCTACGGCCGGATCGCGCAAACCGGCACGTCGAGTTGTTGCGAGCCGACGTGCTGCGCGACCTCGGAAGACCTGGGGTACCAGGGAAGCGACCTCGCCGCCGTCCCAACGGAAGCGAATCTCGGACTCGGCTGCGGCGCCCCGATCGAGCCCCTCGAGCTTCGCCGGGGAGAAACGGTGCTCGACCTCGGGTCCGGCGCGGGCATCGACGTTTTTCTCGCCGCCCGCCTCGTCGGCTCCGAAGGACGCGCCATCGGGGTCGACATGACCCCGGAGATGCTCGCCCGCGCCCGCGCGAATGCAGTGAAGGGCGGATACACGAACGTGGAGTTCCGGGAAGGCCGCCTCGAGGCTCTCCCCGTGGCTGAAGGAACCGTCGACGCCGTGACCAGCAACTGCGTCATTAACCTCGTCCCCGACAAGGAAGTGGTATTCCGCGAGATCCATCGCGTGTTGAAGCCGGGCGGAAGGCTCGTCATCTCCGACATCGTCCTTGACGGGAAGCTTCCGGAGGCGATCGAGAAGAACATCCTCGCCTACGTGGGCTGCGTCTCGGGAGCGCTCCCGCGCGATCGCTACTTCGAGCTCGCCCGGCGCGCCGGCCTCGCGGAGATCGAAATCCTGAAGGACGTCGATTTCCTCGCCGCCGCCGGCCAGGAGGAGACGTTCGGAAACGCCGATGAGGTCCGGGGAAAGGTCCGCTCGATCACGTTCCGGGCCCGCAAGCCCTCCGTGACAACGACAACCTGAGCAGAGCGCGAAGCGCGGAGCGAATGCCGCGGGGGTGGCCCCGCGGCCCAATGGCCCGCGGCCCTATAATGTCGGGGTGAGCGGAAAGCCTTCGGTCCATCTGAATCCGCGAATCCAGGGCCTCTCCCCGTCGCCGGCCCTCGCGATCAACGAGCTCACGCGCAAGCTCGTTCGCGAAGGCCGCGAGGTCTTCAAGCTCGGCTTCGGTCAGTGCCCGTTTCCCGTGCCCGAGCCCGTGGTCGCGGCGCTGCGGGAGAACGCGCATCAGAAGGACTATCTCGCGGTGCGCGGGCTCGAGGCTCTGCGGGACGAAGTGGCCGAGTACCACCGTCGCCGGCACGGGATTCCTGGATCCGGCGCGGGGGTGATCATCGGGCCGGGATCGAAGGAGCTGATGTTCCTACTCCAGCTCGTCTACGACGGCGACCTCCTGGTCCCGGTCCCGGCATGGGTCTCCTACGCGCCCCAGGCCGAGATCCTCGGACGACCCGTCTGTCGCATCGCGACCCGAAGGGAGAACGACTGGAAGCTTCAGCCGGACGAGCTCGAGCGGAGCTGCGAGAGCTTCCGGGACCGCCCGCGCCTACTCATTTTCAACAGCCCGCACAACCCCACGGGTCATTCGTACTCGCGAGACGAGCTGAAGGCGCTCGCCGAAGTTGCGCGCCGGCATCGTCTCCTGGTCCTCTCCGACGAGATCTACGCCGAGCTCCATCATCGAGGCGAGCATCTCTCCATCGCCGAGCACTACGCCGAGGGAACCATCGTTTCCTCGGGTCTCAGCAAGTGGTGCGGCGCCGGCGGCTGGAGGCTCGGCACGTTCCTTTTTCCCGACTCGCTTGGATGGCTCCTCGATGCGATGTCGGTCGCCGCGAGCGAGACCTATTCGAGCGCGAGCGCGCCCATCCAGTACGCCGCAGTGAGAGCCTATGCGCTCGGACCCGAGATCGAGGA
>DAISKN010000767.1:0-3378 GCA_036820975.1 Acidobacteriota bacterium
TGGTGCCGGTCACCACGGTGCCGAAGCCCTTCATCGAGAACACGCGGTCGATGGGCAGGCGAAAGCGTCCCGCGGTAGAGCGCGAGGGCGCGCTCCGGGCGAGGCTTTCGAGAGTCGCCCTGAGCGCATCCATCCCCTCCCCGGTTCGAGTGGAGACCTCGACCACCGGAGCGTTCTCGAGGAAGCTTCCGGCGACGAGCTCCTTCGCTTCCATCGCCGCGATCTCCCGGAGCTCGGCGTCGACCAGATCGCACTTGGTCAGAACGATGAGCCCCAGCGGAATCTTCAAGAGGCGGCAGATCGCGAAATGCTCCCGCGTCTGCGGCATCACCGATTCGTCGGCCGCCACCACCAGCATCACCAGATCGATTCCTCCGACCCCCGCCAGCATGTTCTTGACGAACCGCTCGTGGCCGGGAACGTCGACGAACCCCAGGGACAGGCCGCCCTCGCTCTTGAGGTAGGCGAAGCCGAGATCGATGGTGATGCCCCGCTCCTTTTCTTCCTTGAGCCGATCGGGGTCGATTCCGGTGAGCGCGTGGACGAGAGAGCTCTTGCCGTGATCGATGTGCCCCGCGGTCCCGATGACGACGTGCTTCATGGCTGGCCGGATCATAGCTCGGGAGGCAGGCTGCCGCGGATAGCTTCCGAGCCTGCGCGAGCGGAGCGAGCCCGGCAACATCTCATACCCTCGAAGCAACCCGATGCGGACGATTCTGCCGTCCTCCCCGAGCGAAGAGCGAGGCGAGCACTCAGTGACGAGACAGCGCCGCCAATCCTGTGTTAGAACCGCGCGAGGAGGACTCGATGCGGAGATTCTTACTGTGCGTGGTGGCGCTGATCGCGGCGGGCGGGGTTTCGGCACAGGAGGTCGGGCCGAAGCGCGGGACGCTCGTGGTGGTGGGCGGAGCCCTCGAGGACTCGTTCATCCTGGACCGATTTCTCGAGATTGCCGGAGGGCCGGAGGCGCCTCTGGTCATCATTCCCACCGCGGGCGAGGGAGACGTCTACGACGAGTTCTACTCCGGGGTCGCGGATTTCCGGAAAGCGGGCTTCAAGGACGTGACCGTTCTCCATACCCGCGACCGCAACGTCGCGAACTCCGACGAGTTCGTTGCCCCTCTCCTTCGAGCCCGCGCCGTGTGGTTTCCCGGAGGCCGCCAGTGGCGGCTCGCCGACTCCTACCTCGACACCCGAACCGAGCTCGAGCTCCACGCGGTTCTCGATCGCGGCGGCGTCATCGGAGGCACTTCCGCGGGCGCCACCATCCAGGGATCGTATCTGGTCCGCGGCGACACCCGGAACAACACCACCATGATGGGCGATCACGTGGAGGGATTCGGCTTCCTGAAGAACGTCGCCATCGATCAGCATCTGCTCGCGAGAAACCGCCATTTCGATCTCATCCCGGTGATCGAAAAGCACCCTCAGCTTCTTGGCATCGGCATCGACGAGGACACCGCCATCGTGATCGCGGGGGACAGCTTCGAGGTCGCGGGCAAGAGCGTCGTCGCGATCTACGACAACCGGCGGACTCTCCCGAACCAGGGACGGTTCTATTTCCTACGCGCCGGAGACACCTACGACCTGAAGACCCGGCAAGCCCGGAGGCGGGATCTCACCGAGGAGCCCTTCGAGGTGGTCAAGGAAGAGCCCTGGCCCGACCGGAACTAGTTCGACGGAACGGTCGGACGCTTGGCGACGAGCTCGACGAGGGCCAGGCAGGCCCAAACCACGCTCACGACGCGTCGTGACACGCTTCCTCCTTGGTAACCGCACTTTTCGGGATCCTTCTCAACCTAGCAAACTGAGCGGGTTCGTCAAGCGGATTTCGGGCCTGCTATGATGCGCTTTCGCTGCCCGCGGTTCGAATGCCGTGATCGAGCTCGATGCGAGCCTGCTCTCGAGGTCTCCCGAGGAGACAGCGCGACATCTCTGCCTGGGCCTCCTCCAGCAGGCGGACGGAGCCCTCGGGCGCCACGAGCGCGGCGAGGACGACGAAGCCCTCCATGACTTTCGTGTCGCGCTCCGGAGGCTGCGAAGCGTCATCCGCGCCTACCGGCCTTATTTGAAGGGCTCCGCGAAGAAGAAGCCTCGCTCCCGTCTGTCGGCGCTCGCGGCTTCGACGAACCCCGCCCGGGATTTCGAGGTCCAGATGGATTGGCTGTCGAAGCGGGGCGCTGAGCTGGATCCCGATGCGAAGAGCGGCGCGAGCCATCTCGCCGAGCGACTCCGGGCGCGCGGCCACGAAGCTCCTCCGCCCGAGGCCCTGCGAAAGGAGTTCGACCCCCTCCACCGGTCCCTGAGGAAGGCTTTCTCGCGGCTGCGGCTGCGGCTCGATGAAGACTCGGACTTCCTTTCGGCGACCGGCGCCCTCGTCGCCGAGAACGCCTCTCGTTTGAAGAAGAGCCTCGAGGCCGTTTCGTCGGCGGAGGACGGCGAAGACCTCCATCGGGCACGCATCGAGGCGAAACGGCTTCGCTACCTCCTGGAGCCGATCTCGGCCGAAGTGCCCGAGGCCCGCACGCTGGTGAAGGAGATGAAGACCCTTCAGGACGTCCTCGGCGAGCTCCAGGACATGCGCGTATTGAGCCAGTCGATCGCGGCCGAGCTCGAACGGGCCGCGGTCGAGGAGGCTCGCCGGCTCAGGGACATCGCGCTCCAGGGTGGAGGCATCGATACGGAAAGCCCTCCGCCGCACCCCGGCCTCCTCGCCCTCCTGCGCGCGCAGCGGGAACGCCGCGACCGCCAGTTCGCCGCGCTCTCGCGCGGCTGGCTCTCCGGGGTCGCCGATGCGTTCTTCGAGAGGGTCGAGCGCCTCGCCCGATCTCTCGCGTCGATGTCCGAACCGGCGAAAGGGCGGCGCCGCTTCCTCCTTTCGGAAGTCCCCGCGCGAGCGAAGCGCCGGCCGCCTGCGATCGTCCGACAGGCGTTTCTCCCGGGAAAGAGGATTCACGAGCTCGTCGAGTCCCTCCAGTCGGGCGAGCGGATTCGCTATTCCCGCATCGCGGTGTCGGACGGCTCGCGCGCCGAAGAGAGAATCTCGAAGGAAACGTTCGAGCGCTTCTGGTCGCTCGCTTCCTTTCGCCTGGAGCGATCGCGCTACCGGGTCCAGGAGAACGGGCGGACGTTCTGGATCGACGACGCGCGCGACTTGAGCGTGGTCGTAGCGGAAACCGAGGATGGGCCGGACTTCGTGCTTCCGGAGTGGCTCGATTCCGTCGTCAGTAAAGAAGTGACCGGTTCGCGAAAGTACGAGTGGGAGAGTCTTGCCCGCGGCTCGGACTCATCGCCCGCGGGCGGGACCGGGCCAGCGAAACAGAAACCCCACGGCCGCAGCTCCAACGGTCCAAGCGGCGATGAGGAGCCCGGCCCCGC
>DAISKN010000768.1:0-3374 GCA_036820975.1 Acidobacteriota bacterium
ATCGTCCGGGCGCGCCCCTGCGAGGAGAAAACGGGGCTCGCATGACCGTTGCTCGCCGCGAGCCGGACGCGGTCGGGCAGATCGTCCAGGGTGTACGCCGCCGTGCCGATCGTCATACCGGATCCCTGCACGGCGAACAGCAGCCGATCCCCGGATCGGATCCTGCCGTTCTGAATGTTGTCCCAGAGGGCGACGAAGTGGCTCGTGCTGGCGGTGTTGCCGCGCTCGGAGAGGTTGTTGACCACGTTGCCCTCGTGAAGGATCTCACGTTGGGCCAGGCGATTCACCTCGTACAGAGTGTCGATGGCGCTCTGGGCGGTCTGATGGCTTATGAGGTGGTCGAGCTCCTTCCTTCCCCATCGAAGAGCTTCGAGCGAACGGACGATATCCGGAATGACGTAGTTCTCGGCGACATCGAACAGCTTCGCCGACTCGGTGTACATGATGATGCCGCCGTGGTTCCTGTCGGTGGGCTTTCCGATGCAGTACTCGCTGTACTGAGCCACGGTGTAGAGCTCGAGCGCCTGGAAGCCGGTCCGGAAGTCGGGCCCCTGCTTCAGAATGAGCGCCGCGGCGGCGTCGCCGAGCGTGAGACATGCGAAGCGTGAATCCGCGTAGCCGGTCACCTCCTTCTGGGCGGTCTTCATCAGGTCGGTGATATGCTCGCCGCTCTCGATCAGGGCGACGCGGACGAGCCCTGCGTTGATGAGGGAGTCCGCGATGCTGATTGCGGTGAACATCCCGGCGCACCCGTTCCCGATGTCCAGGGCGAGCGCGTTCTTGAACGGGAAGTGGGTGGTGAGCACGAGAGAAATGGCCGGCTCGGAAACGTAGTGGTCCGGCGCCCCGTAGCGGGAAATGCCGCAGTAGAGGATGAGATCGACGTCCGATGGCTGGCAGCGCGAGACGGCGAGACAATTGAGGACGGCTTTCCTGGCCATCTCGCTGGCGGGCTCCGTGTCGGGAGCGAGGCGCCGGTGCTTGATGCCGGTGAGCTGCTCGATGCGGGTCGCCGAAGCCCGCCGCCGAAAGCGGGAGATCTTGTCGCACCCGGCGAGTACGTCGCGGGTCGAAGCGATTCCCGGAGGCAGGTAGACCCCGAGACTCTCGATCACCGTGTTGCGCGATCCATGGTCGCTGATGGAAGTGGACCGCGCCCGGTCCGGAGCAGGCGTGAGCCGGGCAGGCGTGGCGGTCGACGGGCGGACATTTTGATTCACTATCAATGGCGTGCTCCCCACAACACCGAACAAACCTTCCGCGCTGGGATGCGGAAGAATCTAAGATTGAAACGAATCTCTGCCCCCGCAGAAGAAACAATGACTCAAACGTATCGAACGTCGCCCTCTTGTTGATCTCGGAGAGAACGTCGAAAAGTCTTTCCTGGCGACCTCAATCTCCACCTCAGGTTGCGTATATTATCAGGAAGGCTATCGCTTGTCCGTAGCCCAGCCAGGAGCGAAAGCGCCCAGGAGCACTCCCCATGTCCGAGACTGCGCTGATAACAGGAGCATCGGCCGGCCTGGGAGAACAGTTCGCAAGACTCTTTGCCAGGGACGGAATCTCACTCGTTCTCGTGGCCCGCAGGGAAGACCGTCTCCAACGACTGAAGAGCGAGCTCGAATCGGATTTCGGAGTCGAAGTAAACGTCATTCCTCAGGACTTGACGTTGCCGGACTCCGTGAGCCGCGTGCTCGGATTTCTCGAACGCCGTCAAATCGAGATCGAGTACCTCGTGAACAACGCGGGATTCGGACAGTCCGGAGGTTTCTCCGACGTTTCCTCGAAACTGAATCTCGAACAAATCGACTTGAACGTGAGATCTCTGACCGAGCTGACGCGCCGGTTACTTCCCTCCATGATCAGGAACAGGAGCGGAAGAATTCTGAATGTGGGATCGACCGCAGGTGATCAGCCCGGCCCCTTCATGGCGGTTTATTACGCCAGCAAGGCCTACGTGAACTCCTTTTCGGAGGCCCTTCACTACGAGCTCAAGGGAACTGGCGTCACCGTCACGCTGAGTTGTCCGGGGCCGACCCTCACCGAATTCGCGGAGGTCTCAAACGTGGCGAACAAGAAACTGTTTCAGATGAATGCCATGACATCCGACCTGGTCGCGCGCCAGGCTTACCGGGCCATGATGAAGGGAGCTCGAAGAATCACTCATGGAGCCAGAAACAAGGTGGGTTCTCAGATCAGCAGACTATCTCCGAGATCGGCTGTCCTGAGAATCGTTGCCAGGTTGAATGCGTCGAAATGAAGAGCCATCTCACTCCAATTTCTTGGGGGCGCCGGGCTCAGCCGTTCTTCCAATCGACGAGCTCGCTCAAGACGAGCATCCCATCATGCGAGCTCCCGGCGGCGGCGGCACCACCATGGCCGAGCGGGACGATGTTGCTCACCCCACGCGCCGCGACCCGATCACGCAAGGCTCGGCGGCGATCGTCCGGGAAAATGCCGACGGTCGCGACCCCTGGATGGAGGAACCGCAAGCACTCGTCCAGGCTCGGCACCGGACGCACGATGATGAGTCGGCACATCGGGTGGTCCTTGATCGCAAACTCGTGCGGAGCTACCACGACGCCCGAGTGGTACGCGCCACCCACTTCGTGGTAACGCACGCGGGCATCGAGAAGCGCACCTCGTTCGATGCGTTTGAGTAGACTGCGGTGGCGATTGAGCAGTGGGTGGGGCAGTTGGGCGTCCCAACGGGCGAGAGATCGTTCGACCGCGGCGGCATAGCGCTCGGCGTCTTCGACGCTGCCCTCGATGTAGTGGACGAGCGATGCGACGCATGCCTTCTGGTTCTCGACCATCGAATCGCAGACAGCCCGCGCGGCGACCTCGTCGAGACCGCCTTCACCCTCATCGAATGCCTCGTGCCCGATGACGCTCACGCTGTATCGCGGGTTGAAGCAGATGACCTTCGTGAACCGCGCGCGCGCCCGCACCGACGCGACCGAGTCGGGCGCTCCCCACACGACGATTCGATCGAAGGCACCCGGAAGAAAGAGAATCCGCTCGACATTCTCGTCGCCGCCCCGCCAGTAGACCATCGAGAGGTGCCGGGTGATTGGATGGCGCGGCGCGGCCGTCGCCGCGATGAGCGCCACGAGGCTCCCCGGTAAAACCGCCTCCGCCGGGAGCTTCAACGCACAGGACGACTTCGTCCAGACGGCGCGAAGGAGCGAGAGGATCGGGACGAGCGGCGAGTTGCCCGCCGTAATGTGGAGCTGACGCGTGGGCATCGCCCGAACGAGAGCCTTGTAGGAGTGCAGCTCTCTCGTCAGCGCGTCCGGGAGGAGGTCGGCGCCGACGAAGTGGACCGGTCCAGGCATGCGCGTCGCCGGCATCTCGACCCACTCGTCGAGCAA
>DAISKN010000769.1:0-3373 GCA_036820975.1 Acidobacteriota bacterium
GCCTACCTTCGCTTTCGGGCGCCCCGGGTCACCCCCATCTACATCGGCGCCATGGGTCCGAAAATGCTCCGGCTCTCGGGTGAAATCGGAGACGGCGCTCTTCCGCTCCTTCTTCCGCCGGAGCACTACTTCACCGTGCGGCCCATCGTCGAAGAGGGAATGAAAGACCGCGCTCCCGCGCTCGGCCCGTTCGATTTCGCCTGCTGCATCTGGGTCTCGCTCTCGAGCGATGCCCGGGCGGCGCGGCGGGTGCTGGCCGAGAAGATCGCCTACTACGGCTCCGCCCTCTCGCCCCTCATCCTGGAGCGGCTCTCCCTCACCCGCCAGGACTTCGCTATCATCGAGAGAGCGGTTACGGAGGAGCGCGACATGGACAAAGCCTGTTCCCTCGTCGACGAGAGGATGCTGCGTATCGGCGTCGTCGGGGGGGCGAAGGAGGTAATCCAGAGGCTCGAGCCCCTGGTCTCGGCGGGCGCGCGCCATCTGAGCTTCGGGCCCCCGCTCGGGCCGGACCCGCTCGAGGCCGTTGAGCTACTCGGACGGGAAGTCCTTCCGTACTTCTCCTCAGGGCGCCCGTGAGCTTCATTCGCAGCCAGATCGCCACGACCTCCCCGGAGTACCACGAGAACCGCGCGCTTCACCTCGCTCTCCACCAGGACCTCGAGCGGCGAGTGGAGGCCATCCGCCGGGGAGGGGACGAAAAGTCCCACGCGCGCCACCGCGAGCAGGGGAAGCTCTTCGTCCGCGATCGCATCGCCCGACTCTGCGACGAGGGCTCCCCGTTCCTCGAGATCGGAGCCTTCGCTGGACACGAGCTCTACGAGGACCCGGTGCCGGCGGGAGGGATCGTCTGCGGCGTCGGCCTGGTGCGGGGACGACAGTGCATGATCGTCGCGAACGACGCGACGGTGAAGGGCGGCACCTACTACCCCATCACCGTGAAGAAACACCTCCGGGCGCAGGAGATCGCCCTCGAGAACCGGCTTCCCTGCATCTACCTCGTCGACAGCGGCGGGGCGTTCCTGCCTCTGCAGGCGGAGGTCTTCCCCGATCGCGACCACTTCGGCCGGATTTTTCGCAATCAAGCGGTGCTGAGCGCCGCGGGCATTCCCCAGCTCTCCGCGGTCATGGGGATGTGCACCGCCGGCGGGGCTTACGTCCCGGCGATGAGCGACCAGGCGGTGATCGTGAACGGAACCGGCACCATCTTCCTCGGCGGGCCGCCGCTGGTGAAAGCGGCGACGGGCGAGGACGTGACCGCCGAGGAGCTCGGGGGTGCGCGCGTCCATACCGAGATCTCGGGAGTCGCCGATCATTTCGCCGAGGACGACGAACATGCCCTCGAGACCCTGCGGGATATCGTCGGACACCTGGGGAGAAGAGCGCAGGGCGACGTTCGCCTCCAGGCGCCCGAACCCCCGGCGTACGATCCCGAAGAGATCCTCGGGATCTGGCCAAAGGACCCGAGGCGGCAGATCGACGTGCGGGAAGTCCTCGCGCGCATCGTCGACGGAAGCCGACTCTTCGAGTTCAAGAAGCGCTACGGCGCGACGCTCGTGACCGGCTTCGCGCACATCGAGGGAATCCCCGTCGCCATCCTCGCGAACAACGGGGTTCTCTTCAGCGAGAGCGCCCTCAAGGCGACGCACTTCATCGAGCTGGCGACGGCGGAGAAGTGTCCGCTCCTCTTTCTTCAGAACATCACCGGGTTCATGGTGGGCGCGGCCTACGAGCGCGGAGGCATCGCCAAGGACGGGGCGAAGATGGTGCACGCGGTCGCGACCGCCCGCGTTCCCAAGATCACCTTTCTCCTGGGCGGAAGCTTCGGGGCGGGCAACTACGGAATGTGCGGCCGCGCCTACGATCCGCGCTTCCTCTGGAGCTGGCCCACGGCCCGCATCTCGGTCATGGGGGGAGAGCAGGCGGCGTCGGTTCTGGTCACGGTGAAGAGGGATCAGCTCGCGCGCAGGAACGAGGAGCTCTCGAGCGAGGACGCGGCGGCGATCGCCGAGCCCATCCGCGAGAAGTACGAGCGCGAAGGGCACCCTTACTACGCCTCCGCGCGGCTCTGGGACGACGGCGTCGTGGATATGCGGAAGACGAGGTCGATTCTCGGACTCTCCCTCGCGACCGCTCTCAACGCGCCCATCCCGGAGACCCGGGTCGGCGTTTTCCGGATGTGACCCTTTCATGAGCGCGAGAACGACCACGCTTCGCATCGGCAACGCCGGGGGCTACTGGGGCGACGATCCCTACGCTTTGAGGCGCCAGGTGATGGGCCCGATCCCGCTCGACTACCTGTCGATCGACTTTCTCGCCGAGATCACCATGAGCATCCTCCAGAAGCAGTACGCCCGCGATCCAAAGGCGGGCTACGCGAGGGATTTCGTGACCCAGGTGGAGCCGCTTCTCGAGGAGATCCTGAAGCGAAGGATCCGGATCATCACCAACGCCGGCGGCGTCAATCCCGGTGGATGCGCCGAGGCCCTCTTCGAGATGGCGAGGCGCCGGGGCCTCCCGCTGAAAGTGGCCGTGGTCGGCGGGGACGATCTCAAAGGACGCATCGAGGAGCTGCGGGAGCGGGGCATCTCGCTTTCCAATATGGAGACGGGAGAGGAGCTCGGTGAGTACCGCGACAAGATCCTCTCGGCGAACGCTTATTTCGGGGCGATGCCGGTGGTCGAGGCGCTGAAGGCGAGCCCCGACATCGTGCTCTCCGGCCGGGTGACGGACACCGGCATCACTCTCGCCGCGTTGATCCACGAGTTCGAGTGGAGACTCGACGACTACGATCGGCTCGCTCAGGGAATCGTCGCCTCGCACCTCATCGAGTGCGGCGCCCAGGCGACGGGAGGGAACTTCACCGACTGGGAGAAAGTGCCGAGCTACATCGACGTGGGCTTCCCCATCCTGGAGTTCGAGCCCGACGGAGCCTTCGTCCTCACCAAGCACCCGGGCTCCGGGGGGCTGGTGAGCCTCCAGACGGTGCGCGAGCAGTTCCTGTACGAGATGGGCCATCCCCAGGTCTACATCACCCCCGACGCCATCGCCGACTTCAGCACCATGACTCTCGAGAACGACGGCGAGAACCGGGTCAGGATCCGGGGCGCTACCGGTGCACCGCCCACGGATCTCCTCAAGGTCTCGACCGCGCTCGAGGACGGATTCAAGTCGTCGGGAGCCCTCATCGTCTCCGGCCCCGACGCCCGCGAGAAATCGAAGCTCTTCGCGGAGATTCTCTGGCGGCGCCTCCAGGCGGAGCTCGAGCACGAGGGCCTCTCTCCCCTCGAGGCGAGCCACACCGAGCTCGTCGGAGACGACAGCACTCATCGCGCTCTGACGCCTGAGCACGTACCCACCGAGATCCTCCTTC
>DAISKN010000770.1:0-3371 GCA_036820975.1 Acidobacteriota bacterium
GAACGCCTCCGCCACCTGCGGCAGGCGCAATTGCGCGTAGGCGGTGAAGCCTATCTGCAGGCAGAAGAGCGCGGTGACGATCCAGAAGCCGATGACGATTCCTTTGGAGCGGGGAACGCTCAGGCCGCTGGGCGAGAGGGCCAACGCACCCGGCGCGTATTGCTCACGCCTACTCACTTCTTTTCTCTCCTTTCACAGGGGTACCTTCTCCATCTTTTCCAACCGAGAGTAATGCCGCTCAGCCTTCGATCGCCGAGAGATCGAGCCTGCTGAGTCGATCCGGGTCCGCGAGGATGTTCATCTCGGCGATTCTTCCGTTGGTGATGGTCAAGCCGATCACGGAGAATAGGCGACCGTCAAGACGTCGCGCCAGGAGGCCGACATTGCCATTCACCAGGACGATCTGATTGGACAGACCCAACTTCGAGAACGCCTCCGCTTGTCCGGCGACGGCCTTGGCGCCTCGCACGACCCGTGACGCGCCGGCCAGCGCACCGCCATCGGCTCGCAGCACGATATCGGGATCGAGCAGGGCGAACAGACGCTCGAAGTTGCCTTCGCGGACGGCAGCCAGGAACGCGTCGACGACGCGCCGCTGCTTTCGCAAATCGCGGTCCGAGCTCGGGGCTTTGCTCTGGACGCGGCGACGCGCTCGGCTTGCGAGCTGGCGCGCCGCAACCGGGGAGCGGTCGACGATCGGCGCTATCTCGTCGAACGTCATGCCGAAGACGTCGTGGAGCACGAAGGCGAGCCGCTCGGCCGGCTCGAGCGTGTCCAGCACGATGAGGAGCGCGAGGCCCACCGAATCGGCGAGCATCGCTTCGGACTCGGGTTCCCACTCACCGCGAGTGATGACGGGATCGGGCAGACGCACGTCCAGTGGATCCTCGCGTCGCGACGTCCGCGCTCGCATCATGTCGAGGCACACGCGCGCAACCACGGTCGTCAGCCAGCGTCGGAGACTCGCGACGTCGCCCACATCGGTCCGGCTCAACCGAATCCAGGTTTCCTGGACGGCATCCTCCGCTTCGCCCGCCGATCCGAGCATGCGATACGCCACCGTGCGCAAATGCGCCCGGTGTTCTTCGAATTGATCTGCGAGCCACTCACCCGTCGCCATCAGTCACCGTGTCCTGTCAGCGTCTCCATGTAGTAATGACGGATCGAACGTCCGAAGTGTGACAGAAAAGGATAGGAAATAAGGATAGGAAATTCGAACCGGGGCAGTCCGGGGAAGGGACGCTGCAGCGAGCCTGAGGGGAGGCCAGGGAAGGCGCGGGCGAGGAAACAGGTCAATCCGGGGGAACCACGGAGTTGTTCGTGATGGAATATGAGGCGACAGGCGAGGGGCAAAGCTCTAGCGTCGATCCGAAGGGTGGGGGGCTAAGTTGGAGCCCCCCGCGGAAGAGCTCGGGGACAAGCTTTCTGGTGGAGGTGGTCGAGAATCAGGCGAATGACTTTGGGGTCGGTGATGAAGGCGAGAGTTTTCATCCTGGCCCCGCAGCGGGGACAGTCCAGGGGTCGACCTCGTGGTCGCGGTAGCGGCGGGGTTACATCTTCGGGCCGACCGGAGCGTTTCATTCCGACGACGTCACCACCTTCGAGGCGGAGCAGGATTCCGGGGCCGTCACGCCGCTTGACTGTTCCATCTCGATTGCTATACATCGTATAACGAGATATCACGTTATGCGAGGTATGTTTCGCGAGGCGCTCAAGGGGCATCTCGATCTCATGGTGCTGGCGGCCCTCGAGCGCGATCCGGCGCACGGCTACGCCATCATCGCCGAGATCCGCGGCCGCACCCGGGGCACGTTCGACCTCGCCGACGGGACCATTTACCCCGCCCTCCAGCGGCTCGAGGATGGGGGACTCGTCAGGAGCTCGCGGACCCTGGTCAACGGCCGCTCGCGCCGAGTGTACGGCCTCACAGCGCGAGGCCGGGCCGAGCTCGCCCGCCGTCGCCGCGGCTGGCGCACGTTCTCGCTCGCGGTCACGCGAGCCATAGGATAGCCATGCCTGGTCTCGATCCGCACCTCGCTCTTTTCCTCGCCGAGCTCGAGCGTGCGCTCGAAGCGAGGGGGGTTCCGGCTCGCGCGGTCGTCGCCGAGGCGGAGGAGCATCTCACCGATACGATGAAGGAGCTGGAGGAGAGCGGCCTTTCTCCCGAGACCGCCGCCCGGGAGGCGATCCGCCGCTACGGCTCCGTCCAGGCCGTGGTCGAGGCCTGGCTTTCGCGGCGGGACCGCACAGAGCCCCGGTCGAGCCGGCGGCGCTCCCGCCGACTGGACGGGCTCATGGGCGATGCGCGCTTCGCGGCGCGGAAGCTCGCGGCGAGCCCCGGCTTCACCGCGGCGACGGTACTGATTCTCGCCATCGGAATCGGCGCCACCACCGCCATTTTCAGCCTGGTTCACGCGGTTCTTCTGCGCCCGCTCCCGTTCCTCGAGCCGGATCGGCTGGTCAACGTCTTCATCCGCCAGGATGGGGAGGGTGACGCTCATAGCACTCTCTCGGAGGCGGACTTTTCGTTTCTTCGCGCGCAGACCCAGACGCTCGAGAACACCGGGGTGCTTTACGCGCGGGGAAGCTTTCAAATCGCCGGCGGAGATCAGCCCATCCGTGTCTCGGGAGCGAGCGTGAGCGCGGAGCTCTTCTCGACCCTCGGAGTGCGGCCGTTCCTCGGACAGCTCTTTCAGCCCGGAGACGACCGCAAGGGAGAGCCACGCCGCGTCGTCATCAGCCACCGCTTCTGGCGAGGCTATCTGCAGTCCGATCCGGACGTCATCGGGAAAGCCCTGACTCTCGATGGTGAGCCGCATACCATCGTCGGTGTCATGCCTCCCGACTTCCGCTGGATTCGCGCCGACCCTCTGGACGTGTGGCGCATCCTGACGGTGGTCGAGCCGAACCACCGGGCCCCGTTCTATCTCACCGCGTTCGGAAGGCTCACGTCCGAAGCGAGCCTTCGCGATCTCGAGGCCGAGCTTTCCGTGATCGAGAGCAACATCAAGAAACGCTATCCGAGCTCTCCCCCCGACTGGGCGTTCGGGGTCGAGGACTTTTCCGAGTTCTTCGTGGGCCGGCGACGTCCCGTGCTTCTCCTGCTCTTTGGCTCCGTCGGCATTCTCCTGCTCGTAGCTTGTTCCAACGTCGCGAGCCTCCTCCTGACCCGGTCGGTGGGACGACAGCGAGAGATGGCGGTTCGCTCCTCGCTCGGCGCGGCCCCGTGGCGGCTCGCGCGCCAGCTGCTGGTCGAGAGCCTGCTGCTCGCGAGCGCGGGAGGTATATTGGGTCTCGGGTTCGCCTTCGCCTGCCTCGGGCCGCTCCTCGAGCTCGGAGCGAAGACACTCGCCCTTCCCCGCGAGGTCGGC
>DAISKN010000771.1:0-3371 GCA_036820975.1 Acidobacteriota bacterium
CGAGAGCGCGGTCGAGGCGTTCCAGGCGTACATCGAGATGGCTCCGAACGCCGAAGACGTCGAGGAGATCCGGGGATACCTCCGGGATATCTCCGGTTGAATCGGGGGAATTCCCCCCGCCGGCGCGAAGCCGCTCGGACCCAAACTCTGAGGGCTCTGGACTTAGAGCCGAGAGCGATTGCCTTTAACCGGGAACGCGACTTGCAATGGGAGGCACCCATGGATGCCGATGATCGCCGCCGCCACCCGCGAATTCCCGTCGAGCAGCTGATGCAGGCGCGGCTCGTCCGCGAGGGCGTCGATACCGTCGGACGGGTCGTCGATCTCAACAACGCGGGGGCGTTCGTCGCCACGGAGCTCGTGCTCCCCAAGAACACGAAGTTGGAGGTCGAGCTTCGGCTTCCCGGAGTGGAGAAGAGTCTTCCCCTTCAGGCGGTCGTCGCCCGGCACACCGAAGCCGTCGAGGGCAGGAATCGGACGGTGCCTGCCGGTCTCGGGCTCGTCTTCCTGACGACGAACGTGATGGAGCGATCCTTCATCCAGCTGGCGGTTCTCGCGGCCCTGCGATCCAGCCTCGAGTCCACGAAAGTACAGACCCGCGAAGCTCAGGCGGCGGGCGCTTCCGCCCCGGCGATCTTCCCCGAGAACAACTCGCGATAGGCGCGCGGCAGGAACGCGAGTCCAAGGCCCGCGTTCGCCAGCATGAACGTCAAGTGTCCGGCGAGGCTGTAGGCCAGGAGCTTCGACGGGTCGACGACGTCCCCGTGAAAGTAGATCCAGGCGAGAGGTGTCGTTCCCAGCCGCGCCACGTTGATGGGGAGCGCGCCCACCATGAAGATGATGGGAAGGGTCGCGAGAAGCCGCGGCATGGGAATCTCGAATCCGAACGCCCTGGTCGCGTGGTAGTGCGCGAAGACGGCTCCGAGCAGAAGCGGGGCCTTCAGGAGCAGCACGCCGGCGTAGCGATCGGCCCTGGCCAGGCGGAAAGTCCGGAAGAGTCGCCAGTCGGGCGCGCGGAGGAAACGACCCAGGAACGACAATCCGCCGCGCACGTAGCTCAAGAAGATCGCCCAGATCGCGAGAAGCCCGAGCGGGACCAGAAGGAGCGTCGTCGGAAGGCTCTCCGAGACCAGCGCCATTCCCACGCCCGCCCAGAGGATGAGATGGGTCTTCTGGAGGAAGTCGAGAAACAGGATGCTGCTCGCGATCTCCAGCAGGCTCGTCGAAAGTCGCCGGGCGAGATAGACCACCATGGCGCCCTGGGAGACCCGGTGGTTCAGGATGGACAACAGGTAGTCGACCGCCCGAACCGGGAGGAGATCCGCGAGCGCGAGCTCTCCGTGGAACCAGCGGACCACGCGCCAGAGGACGACGCTGTCGAGAGTGAAGTAGAACAAGGAGAAGGGGAGGAGGGCGATGAAGAAGCGCAGGTAGTCCGCATCCCGCAGAGCGTCCGTGAACCGCGCGAACGGGACCTTCCGGAAGATCAGGATGAAGATGGCGGCCGTGAGCAGCGGCGGGAGGATCGCGCGCCAGGGAAGCGCGCGCCGCCGGCTTCGCCTCTCCTCGGTCACGGAGAGCTCCCTCGGGCCGGAAGGCCGGTGATACGTATCCCCGTCGATTTGACGCCGTATATCTTGTTGATGCCCAGGAGGACCCCGGTGAGAGCCTCGGCGACCCGGGTCTTCTCGAGCGGCCCGCCCTCGACGCCGCGAAGCCCCATCGACTCCACCAGGGCGACGGCCTCGCGCCGCGTCCCGGGGGAATCGGCGAAGACCAGGACGTCCTCCGATTCGCCATCGAGCCTATTGAGCGAGCCCGCCGATACCGTTTGAAACGCGGCGGCGACCCGGCTCGAGCCCTCGAGAGCCCGCGCGAGATCTTCCGCCGCCGACGGGACCCCGTCGAGGGAAGGCGGCCAGCGGATGGTCGCGGTGACGACCAGCTTTCCCGCGATCTGGTCCTTCAATTCGGTCGCGATCTCGATGTGGCCGGGGTAGGGAAGTGTCGACAGAATCACGACGCCGTCGCGGGCGGCTTCCAGGTTGGAGGTCCCGGTAACGAGGCTCGAAGAGATCCGCGCGTTCAACTCGGTGGCGATCGCCCTTCCTTTTTCCGCATCTCTCGAGCCGAGGATGACGGAGCGCCCGCGGGCCGCGAGCCGCAGCGCGAGCCCCTGGCCCTCCTTTCCCGTGCCCCCGAGAATGGCGACGGTCATCGAAAGAGATCGTGCTCGCGCGCGCGGAGCAGGCGGCGGGTGCCGCGGTCTTCTTCGCGGGCGGGCTCGAAAGGATAGCCGCGCACCAGGGCGACGGGGACACGCTCGAGCTTGCCCATGACGAGCTCGGCGGCCGCGGCAATCTCGTCGGCGACGGCGATCTCGCTGACCAGGAGCTTCCGTCCCCGCGGGTCGACAAGTCCTCGATGGTCTTGCAGGCCATCCATTCCCGCGATTCCGATGGCGACGTTCACCTGCCCCTCGCGCCAGGGGCGGCCGAACGTATCGGTGATGAGCACCGCGAGGCGCTTTCCCGTGCGCTCGGCGAGAGCGGAGCGAAGCCCTTCGGCGGAGCGGTCCGGCTCCTCGGGGAGGAGACAAACCGAGTCGTCTTCCTCCACGTTCGAGGCGTCCACCCCGGAGTTGGCGCAGACCAGGCCGTGGCGCGTCTCGGTCACGAGAACGCCGCGGTCCATGCGGACCACGCGAGACGCTTCCTGGAGCACCAGCTCGACCAGCCGCGGATCGCGTCCCGATTCTTCGCCGAACCGCGTCGCCAGCGCGGAAGGCGAGACGCCGGCGAGAGAGACGATGCGTCCCTCGCTCTTGGAGACGACTTTCTGGGTGAAGACGAAGACGTCTCCGTCGGTGGGTTCGATCTCTTCCCGCTCGCAGGCGTCGAGCGCGAGGGAAGCCAGGTCGTCTCCCCGGCGGATCTCGGGAAGACCCCCGAGACCGATCACCTCGATTCGACGCGACGCTCTTCCCGCCATGGCCGTCCTGTTCTTCCAGGAGCCCGGCATTATGGCACAGCGTGCTACCATCCACCCGATGTCGTGGCGGAGCTCGGACGCGGCTCGGGTCTTCCACGACAGAACGAAGCACAGTCCCCTCAGCGTTCGGACGGTGCCTCACTTCCTCGACTGGGAGAATCAGCCGCTCGCATTCAAGATCTACACCGGCGGGGAGAAGGCCGCGCTCGACCCCGTTTCCGCCTCCGAGCCGGCCCGGGTCCAACCATCCCTCACCGTCGAGATGCTCTCGCGGCTGCTCTTCTACACCGCGGGCATCACCAAACACCTTCGGTTCCCGCGGGGACGGATGCCTTTTCGCGCGGCCGCCTGCACCGGGGCTCTCTATCACGTGGAGCTCT
>DAISKN010000772.1:0-3367 GCA_036820975.1 Acidobacteriota bacterium
CCCGGATCTCTTCCCGGCATCCATCCTGTTTCTTACGTGACCCCTGGGTACTTCGAAGCGGCCGGCATCCCTCTCCTTGCGGGAGAGAACTTCTCCCGTCCGGACCCTCCGCGCGTTCTGCTCGATACCGTAGTGAGTCGAGCCTTCGCCGAACGGTACTGGGGAAGAGAGTCTCCCCTCGGGAAGAGAGTGCGCATCTACTCCGCCAACGGGCCGTGGTACCGTGTCATCGGGGTCGTGGGAAACGTGAGAGACCGGGCGCTCGACCAGCCCGAGGATGCGATCGCCTATTTCCCGCTCCTCCCGGCGCGCGAGGATCCGCGATGGACGCCGCGCGATATCGCCTTCGTGGTGCGAACCCTCGGCGACCCCGCCCCCGTTGCCGGCGCCGCCCGAGACGTGGTCCGCGGTCTCGATCCGTCTCTGCCCATCTATCGTATTCGCGCCCTGACCGACATCGTCGCACAGGCATCGGCTCGGAGGACGTTCACCTTACTCCTGATCGGAGGCGCCTCCGGCGTGGCTCTCCTCCTCGGCGCGATCGGTTTGTATGGGGTCATGTCGTACGTCGTGACTCTGCGCACCCGCGAGATGGGGATCCGGCTCGCGATCGGCGCGCCGCCGGACCAGCTCCGGCGGATGGTGTTGCGCCAGGGTCTGGCGGTCGCCACGCTCGGGATTGCGGTCGGTCTCGCGGGGGCGGCGGCGCTGACGCGATTTCTCGCGGCGCTGCTCTTCGAAGTGAGCCCTACGGACCCGGCGGTTCTCGCGCTGGCAGCGGCGCTTCTGCTGTTGGTGGCGGTCGCGGCGAGCTGGCTTCCCGCGCGAAGAGCCGCGGTCCTCGACGTCGCATCCACGCTCCGATCCGAGTGAGGCGCGGCCGCGATTCGGGCCGCACGGAGGTCGCAATGCATACGCTTGCCATGGATGTGCGGTTCGCCATTCGAACCATGGCCAGGAACGCGCGCGTCACCCTCCTTGCCGCGCTGACCCTCGCGCTGGGCATCGGGGCGAGCACCGCCATCTTGAGCGTCACCAAAAGCGTTCTGCTGGATCCGCTCCCCTACCGGGACCCGGATCGTCTGGCGCTCATATGGGCCGAAATGCCGCGGTCCGGCTTCGTCCGCTACCCGATCTCCGGCCCGGAGCTCGAGGACTTGCGGAGCCGCAGCAAGTCGTTCGAGGAGTTCGCCTCCATCTGGACGACGACAGGGGCGCTCGTGGAAGAGAACGAGCCGGAAACGGTGCGCCTCGCCCGGGTCACCTGGAACTTCCCGGCGATTCTCGGCGCCGAGCCCATCCTCGGTCGGAGCTTCGGACCCGAGGAAGAGCGACCGGAGGTGGGTCAATCGGTCCTGTTGAGCGAGGAGCTCTGGCGCCGGCGGTTCGGAGGTGAGCCTTCGATTCTGGGGAGGAACGTTCGCATCGACGGCGGTTGGGGATTCGGAGGCGGCACCTATACCGTGGTCGGTGTCCTTCCCGCCGCCTTCCGTCTGGTTCTGCCCGAAGACGCCGGGGTCGCGACCGATCCGGACGTCTACGTTCCCTTCACGGGCAATCTCGCCGCGGCGCCGCGAACGCTCTACTATCTGCGCACGATCGGCCGCATGCGAGCCGATGCGACGCTCGACGAGGCGCGGGAGGAGATTCGCGCCATCGGCGAACAGGTCCAATCCGAGTTCTCCGAGTACGCCGCCACCGGCCGGGCGTTCAACGTGGTTTCCCTGAAGGGCGACGCCATCGGCCGCGCGCGTCCCGTAATTCTGGCGCTCCTCGCGGGGACGGGGTTCCTCCTCCTCATCACCTGCGCGAACGTCGCGAACCTCCTTCTCGCCCGCGCGGGGGAGCGCGAGGAGGAGATACTTCTTCGCACCGCCCTCGGCGCCTCGAGGCGCCAGATCGCGCTCCAGCTCCTCACCGAAAGCCTCGTTCTGGCGACGGTCGGCGGCCTCGGCGGTCTCGCTCTCGGGGTGCTCGCCCTCGAGCCGCTCCTCGCTCTCGCGCCCGGAAGCCTCCCCCGTCCCGAGGCCATCGCCGCCGATCCGCTCGTCCTGGGACTCGCCTTCGGAGCGAGCCTGGTCTGCGGGATTCTCTTCGGGCTCGCTCCGGTGGCGGCGTCCCGAAGGCGGGAGCTCGCAACCGCCCTGCGATCGACCGGCCGCGCCGTCGGTGGAAGCGGCGTCTCGGGAAGGAACGTTCTCGTCGTCGTCGAGCTCGCCCTCGCGTTCGTGCTCTCCGTGGGCGCCATGCTCTGTTTCCACACCCTGAAGCGACTCGAGAAAGTCGACATGGGCTTCGAGACCGGCGGCGTTCTCACGATGGAGCTCACGCTCCCCCGGCAGCGTTACGGGACCGGCGTCGAGCTCGGCAACTTCACCCGCGAGCTCGAGCGCCGCCTCCAGCAGGTCGGAGGCGTCGTCGCCGCGGGCGCCATCAACCAGCTGCCGCTCTCCGACCTTCCGAACTGGTCGTCTCCCTACCGTCTGCGGAGCGCGGAGAAATCGGAAGGAGAGACGAACGAGGCGGACGGACGCGTGGTGACGCCGGGCTATTTCGCGACGGTGCGCGCGAAGCTCATCGACGGACGATGGTTCGACGCCGGGGACGACGCCGAGAGCCGGCACGTGGTCGTCGTCGACGAGCTCCTCGCTTCGAGAGCCTGGCCGGGCGCGCGCGCCGTGGGCCAGGAGCTCCAGGTGCAGGTCAGCAAGGAGACGGGGTTCGTGACGGTGTGGGCCGAGGTCGTCGGGGTCGTGAAGCACATGCGCCATCACGATCCGCGATTCGAGGTGCGAGAGCAGTTCTTCGTTCCCTTCGCTCAGGGGGTGCGCAATCAGATGGGGCTCGCCGTGCGCACGCAGGGAGATCCCGGAGCGATACTCGCCCCGGTTCGGCGGGAGCTCGCGGAGCTCGACAAGGACCTGGCGATCTCGAGAGTTCGTCCTCTCGAGGACTATGCGCGGGATGCTCGATCGGTACAGCGCTTCACGATGTTCCTCGCGGCGGGCTTCGCGGTAATGGCGCTCGTTCTGGGGGCTCTCGGCGTCTACGGCGTCGTCTCCTATGCCGTGAGCTGCCGCAGGCGCGAGATCGGGCTCCGGCTCGCCCTCGGGTCGACGTCATCCGGCATCGCCCGCTGGGTCATTGGCCGCGGCGCCATCCTGGTGCTGGCCGGCATCGGAGTCGGCTTCGCGGGGGCGCTGGCATCGGGCCGGCTCCTCGAGGGACTGCTGTTCGGCGTCGAGCCGGGCGATCCGGGAACGCTCCTCGTGGTTCCCCTGGTCCTCGCCGCCGTCGCCATCCTGGCGAGCTGGCTTCCCGCGAGGCGAGCGATGCGAACCGACCCCGCGGTGGTATTAAGGCAGGA
>DAISKN010000773.1:0-3367 GCA_036820975.1 Acidobacteriota bacterium
GAATCAATACTGGTTAAGATAGAATCGTTCATGGCCGCTTTCATCATCGAGCAGCGGGTTGCCTGGTCCGACGTCGATCTCGCCGGCATCGTTTACTTCCCCCGCTACTTCACCTATTTCGAGAACGCCGAGCTCGAGTGGTTCCGGAGGCAGGGTCTGACCTACGAAGGCTTCCTCGATGAGATCGGGGTCTGGATGCCCCGCGTCGCCTGTCACGGCAACTTCCGGGCGCCGGCGAAGCTCGCCGAGCTTCTGTCGATCGAGATGCGCCTCGACCGGTTGGGAAAAACGAGCTTCACCTTCGGCTTCGACGCTTTTCGCCTCCCGGAGAGGACCCCCATTGCCGATGGCTACATCGTCGTCGCCACCGTCGAGCGCGAGACCTTCCGTCCGACTCCCGTGCCCGAGCGCCTGGTCCGGCTCTTGTCCGCGCTCGAGCGGCGGAAACCCGAGCCGGCGAAGCAGGCCGCGGCGCCCGCGCTAGCCGGGCGCAACGAATGATGACTCCGCAGCGTTTCCGCGAGCGCTTTCCCATCTTCGAGAGAAAGACGTTCCTGAACTCCTGCTCGAAGGGCGCTCTCTCGCGCGATGTGGAGGATGCCTACGCGCTCTACCTCGATTCCTGGAGGGGCGGAGGCTCGCCCTGGGAGGAATGGGTCTCGATCCTGGAAAAGACCAGGTCGCGGTTCGCGGCGTTCTGCGGCGCGTCCGAGGACGAGATCGCGGTGACCTTCTGCGCCTCTACCGCCGTTTCCAGCCTGGCTTCCGCGCTCTCCTTCGACGGCCCGCGAAAGCGGGTCCTTCTCGGCGACTTCGAGTTTCCCACGGTTGCCCACAACTGGCTGGTTCAGCAGAGGCGCGGGGCCGAGATCGCGCGGGTCCGCGCGCGCGACGGACGGCTTCCGGTTTCGGCTTACCGGGATGCGCTCGACGAGCGAGCCCTCATCGTTCCCGTGGCCAGGGTGTGCTTCCGGAACGGCTACCTCCAGGATGTCGAGGGAGTGGTATCCGCCGCGCGCGAGGCAGGAGCCCTCACGCTCGTCGACGACTATCAATCGACGGGTACCCGGCCGCTCGACGTGAAGAAGGTCGGCTGCGACTTCCTGGTCACCGGCACCCTGAAATACCTGATGGGCTCCTCCGGGCTCGCGTTCCTCTACGTCCGGCGTGAGCTCATCGAGACCCTCGAGCCCCTCATGACCGGCTGGTTCGGCCAGGAGCGGCCGTTCGACTTCGACATCGAGCGCGCTACCTACCACCGAACCGCACGGAGGTTCGAGACGGGCACGCCGCCGATCCCGAATCTCTACGCCGGCCTCGCCGGGCTCTCGCTCTTCGAGCACGTCGGGCTCGAGGAGATCCGGGATCACGTGGAGGGCCTGGCGACGATGCTGATCGCGGAAGCGACCGAGCGCGGGCTCGAGGTGCTGACCCCGACCGAGCCCGAGCGTCGCGGGCCGCTGGTTGTTATCGGCGCCCGCGACCCCGCGAAGCTCGTCGAGATCCTCGGCCGAGAGGACGTCATCCTGTCCTCGAGAGGCCCCGGGCTACGAATCAGTTTTCACTATTACAATATCGTCGAGGACGTGCAGGCGGTCCTGCGAGTGCTGGACCAGCATCCAGAGCTATTGGTCGAGAAGACAGCGGGCCCCGGCCGCCGTCGCAAAGCTTCGGCGAGCCTCGCCGGAGCCCGAAGGGCGGAGGCGGGAGGGCCCCATCCTCCCCGCGCGAGGAGCGCGGGGAGCGAGCCTCGCGGAGCCCTCAGCCCGAGCGCAGGGCGAGCGCAGCGAGTCCCGGAGCGAGAAGCGCCGGGGGTGGGGCCCGAGCGCCGTAACAAAGACCGAGGCGAGCATTGAGAAAGAGGTGAACGTTGCCTTTCGTTCTGGGATCCCGATCTCTGGAAAGAGTGGGCATCGTGGGGTCCGGTCAAATCGGCCCTGACATCGCCCTTCACATGACGAAGGTATTCGCGCCCGCGGGGGTCGCGGTGGTCGTGGTCGACATCGCGCCGAAGGCCCTCGACGCCGGGCGAGCGAAGCTCGCGAAGAAGATCGACCGGGGAGTCGAGGCCGGCGCCTTCACCCCCGAGCAAGGCGCGGCCATGAAGGCGAACGTCACCTTCACCGAGGACTACGGGTCGCTCCAGGATGCCGACTTCGTCATCGAAGCCGCGACCGAGAACCTCGAAGTGAAGCGGCTCATCTTCTCGCAGCTCGAGAACCTGGCGGCGCGGGACGGCATCCTGGCCTCGAACTCCTCGCACCTCGAGCCCGAGAGCATCTTCGAAGAGCTTCGGGATCCGAGCCGGGCGTCGGTCATCCACTACTTCTTCCCGGCGGAACGGAACCCTCTGGTGGAGATCGTGCCGGGAGAGGGAACGACCGAGGAGGTCGTTTCCTGGCTTCTAGACTTCTACGAAGCGATCGGGAAGGTTCCGATCCGGGTGGAGAGCCGTTACGGCTACGCCATCGATCCCGTCTTCGAGGGGCTGTTCCAGGCAGCGGCGCTCGCGGTGGAGGAGGGCCTGGGCACGACGCGCGAGGTCGACGAAGTGGCGCGCGAGGTCCTCGGCCTCGGTGTAGGCCCGTTCACCGCGATGAACCTGACCGGAGGCAACCCCATCACCGCGCATGGGCTCGACGAGATGAGCCAGAGAGTGAACCCCTGGTTCCGCACTCCGGAGCTCCTCAGGAAGGCGATCGGGATGGGTACGCCCTGGGACGTTCCCGGCCGGGAGGAGACGGTCGAGGTCGCGCCCGAGCGCGCCGCCGCCATCCGCGAGCGCATGACCGGCGCCTACTTCGGGCTCGCCAACGAGGTGCTCTCGAGCGGAATCGTGAGCCTCTCGGATCTCGAGCTCGGATGCGAGCTCGGGCTCGTCATACGGCCCCCGTTCGCCTTCATGAATCAGGTCGGTCTCACCGCCGCCCTCGAGAAAGTCCGCGCCTATCAGCGAATGTACCCGAGCTTCCCCGTCGCCGATGCCCTCGTGAGCCGCGAGGCGTCGGGAGAGGCCTGGGAGATTCCTTACGTGATTCGCCGCGACTTCGAGGACGTCGCGGTGCTCGTCATCCGCCGGCCCCAGGTATTGAACGCGCTCAACCTGGAAGTCTACCGGCAGATTTCCCGCCAGCTCGAGGCCCTTCGCGCCGACGACAGCGTTCGAGGCGTCGTGATCACCGGATTCGGCCGCAAGGCCTTCGTCTCGGGAGCCGACGTCTCGATGCTCGCGAAGATCTCCTCGGACGAGGAAGGTGAGCGCACCTCCTGGGCGTCGCACGAGGTGATGATCCAGATCGAGGACTTCGAGAAGCCCGTCGTCTGCGCCTACAACGGCCTGGCATTCGGCGGCGGGAACGAGCTCGGC
>DAISKN010000774.1:0-3362 GCA_036820975.1 Acidobacteriota bacterium
TGATGAGTGCGGAGCAGTACGCGAAGCCGTAATCTGCTCCGCGTCCGGCATCCGGAGAGTCGCGGCGTAGTTCCCGAAAGCGAAAGCGCCGTCGAAGACCTCGGCCTGCTCTCGCCAGTCGGAGAAGTTCTCGAACGACGCCCACTCCGTCGAGGGGCCTTCGCGGCGGCTGTGATCCTGCCAGACCATGACGAGATTCTGCGGATCGGCGTAAGGGAGGGGGCGAAGGAGCACCCCGTTCACCACGCTGAAGATGGCGGTGTTGGCGCCGACGCCGAGAGCGAGAGTCAGAACCGCGACCAGCGTGATGCCCGGTTTCTGCAGAAGGAGCCGCAGCCCGAAACGCACGTCTGCAAACAGAGTGTCCATGTCGGAAGAAATAGCAAAGACGGTGCCAGCGCAAAACCGCGCAAATTCCCGGCGCCCGAGGACACTCTCCTGTCCGGTTTCGCGCCCGGGGTCCCGAAAACGGACGCGCTCGTCGTCTCGTGAGACCATGGGATCGTGCTCGCCGCTTCCGACCTGGCGGAGGCCCGCCGCCACCTCCCGCGTGCGCCGCCCGATGCCCTCGAGGCTTTCGCGGCGCGGCAGCTCCGAGCTCGAAGACGGCTCGCGGCGCTCCTCGACTTCCATCGGCCGAACCCCTGCCGCATGGCCCGGATTCACCTACTGACCGCCGCCGCCGTGACCCTCGGCCGTTTCTGTGGTTTCTCTACGGCGTTCGATGCCATCGGAGAAGCGCTGATGCCCGTGGGAGAAGACGGAAGGCCTCGGAGCGAAGCCTGGCAGGCCTACGAAGACGCATGCCGCGCTTCTCGCCCCTTCGAGGTTCGCGACGAGCTCTGGATGATGGCCCGCATTCGGGACATGGAAGCGGTGAAGCTCAACGGAGTCGCGCGCTCGCTCCTTCGCCGTCCGGAGGAGCTCGGAGCCATCCGCTACCGAGTCGGCCTTCCCTCCGGCTGATCTACGCCCTTCGTCCGGTCTCGATTCGCCGCGCGGTCAGAAGCGGGCGGATGGCCTCCGCCAGCGCCGCGATTCGATAGTCGCCGTAGGTGGGATTGTGATAGCCGTAGGCCCGCTCCCTGGCGGTTAGCTCGAGATCGTCCTTCATCGGTTCGAAGGCATGACCCTCGTGCCATTCGTTGAACGAGTTGATGTAGACGAGGAAGAAGCCGCTCTCGTAGTTCGAGAGGCCGGTGTCACTCTGGATCCGGACCGTGGCCTCGAGCGAGGAGCGGATACGCGCCATGGAAAGCGCCGCCGCGAGCTCACGGTGGTCCGGAAGAGTGAAATCGAGGGGCCCGGCCTCCGGCGCGAATGGCCTGGGCTGGTAGCAGCTCTCCGGGGGAACGTCATCGAGCGGGATCTCGTCGTAGCCCGCGTTCACGTTGAAGGTGAAGAGAAGCCCAGCGGCCGACGCGTCGCGCGCGAACGGCTCGTACCGTTCCGGGGCGATGAAATTGTCGTAGATCCCGATGCCGTCGAAGCCGGAGGCGGGGGTCCTTCCGAAATCCAGCGAGTCCGCCAGAAGGAGCACCCGGTCGAAATCCCAACGGAGCTCGCGACGGATGCGGTCGATCTGTCGTCTCCACAGATCGTCGGGCGTGTAGTCCGATACCTTCTGGACGGCTCCATGGCAGTCCACGATGGCCTCCGGGAGGATCGTGCGGAATCCCTTGAACACCGGGTTCTCGCTCCCGTCCTCGTTCCGCAGGATCAGCAGCGCGTCCCACCCGCGCTTCTCCCCGTACTCCGTGAGCAGATAGAGGACGTCGTCGAAGAAACGATGGCCGCGATCGTCGGCGTAAGGCTCGAGACCGAACGTGACCGCGAGCCCGTGGTCCTTCATCACGTCCATGACGTCGTGGACGACGCGGTCTTCGTAGCTTCCCCGCCCCCACCACGAGAGCGAGACCGCGCCGGCTCCGGACGCGGAGATCCAGCGGGCGTGCTGCTCGATCGCGTCGCGCGACCGCGAGTCGTAGGCGCCGAGCCGAGGCACGTACTCGCTCGCGAGGTCGTGAGGTGGGTTGCGGCGGCCCTGGTTCCAGTGGCGCCACGGGTCGCGGCCGTACCAGGGGTAATACTCGAAGACGAAGCGCCGATCGAGATCGCGGAACCGCTCGGCGAGAGTCGAAGCCGGGGGGCTCGCGGTCAAGAGAGAGGGGGCGCTCGACTTCAGGCTCTGGCCCGACCTCAACGCGGCGGCGACGGAAGACTCCCGGCGGAAGAGATTCCGCCATTCCCTCGAATACGAGGGGAGAGGCGACCGGCTGGGCAGGCGGCCGGTGAAAAGGACGGGAAGCGAGGAGACCGCCTTCAGGAATTGTCTTCGGTCCATTCCAGCCATCGTTCACTCGGATTCGCGTCCGCTCCCGAGCCAGCTCCTGGCGGCGCCGGGCGCCGGCTTCGCCAACAGAAGCCGAATCAGATAGAAGCGCGCGAAACGCGCGCGGCTTCGTCTCTCCTCGACCGCCTCGGGCCTCCCGGCGCACCAGAGCCTCAAGGTCTCGAAGCTCCACTCGGTCGCGAGCTGGAGCAAGCGGCGGAAAAGGAGATCGTCGAGCGCCCTTCCGAGCATACCGTAGCGGCGCTCGTAGTCGTAGTCCGTCTTGAAGTACGTCCCCTCGGGCCGGCTCTCGTGACGAGGAGAAGATGGAAGGCGGCGGCCATGGATGAAGGCTCTCCTTCCACTCTGCTAGAATCGCCGGCGGAGGTCCAGGCGTCCCATGAAGATTCTCGGCTTCCTTCTACTTCTCGCCGCCCAGAGCTATCCCCCGCCGTTTCCTCGCGACGGGGCGACGAAAGTGCTCGAGAACGAGAGCGTCATCGTCTGGGACGTGACCTGGGAGAAGGGAAAGCCCACTCCGATGCACCGGCACGTTGTCGGCGTCGTCGGCGTGACCCTCGTTCCCGGAACCGTCCGGGTGACGCTGCCGGACGGGAGCACGCGCGAAAGCGAGCCGGACACCGTGGGCGCGGTCAGCGCGGGGGGAAAGGGAATGACCCACAGCGAAGAGGGAACGAGCGGCATCGCGAGGCGCGCGATACTGATCGAGATCAAGGGCGCGAAGAAAGAGCCGCTCACGCCTCCCGAAGGAGCCGCGCCCGCGTGGCCGCGAGAAGGTGCTTCGAAGGTTCTCGAGAACGAAGAGGTCGTCGTCTGGGACTACCGATTCCAGAAGGACCGTCCGATCCCGCCCCATTTTCACGACAAGGACACCGTCGTGGTGGAGCTCGAGCCCGGCGCGACCCGGAGCATTCCAGAGGAGGGGGATCCGCACGTGACGACGTGGCAAGGGATGCGGGCCCGCTTCGCTCCCCGTGGCCGCTTCCACCGCGAGGAAGCGGGCCCTGCT
>DAISKN010000775.1:0-3362 GCA_036820975.1 Acidobacteriota bacterium
TCCCGAGACCCTGTCGCTGACCGAGCACCAGATCCCGACGCTGAACGTGGTCGACGACACGTTCGAGAAACACCGCTCCGAGATGGAGGCGGTCATCCGGCGAGCCCGGGAGAGAGCGGGGATATGAGGCTCTGGATTGCTGTAATTCTCCTCGGCGCCGCCTGCCAGCAGAAGGCGGAGTCGCGGCTCCGCGCGGTTTCGTTCGAGAGCGTGAAGCTCACGGATTCCTTCTGGCGGCCGCGTCTTTCGACGAACCGCACCGTGACCATTCCACACATCCTGCGCCAGAACGAGGAGACGGGCCGCGTCGACAACTTCCGCAAGGCCGCGGGTCTCGTGCCCGGGGAGTACCAGGGACGCCGCTTCAACGATACCGACATCTACAAGGTCATCGAGGCCGCGTCCTACGCACTCGCCCAGGAGCCCGACTCCGCCCTCGAAGCGGAGATCGACGAGCTCATCGCTCTCATCGAGGCCGCGCAGGAGGACGACGGATACCTCTTTCCCGCGCGCACCATCGATCCGGAGACTCCTGCGCCCGGAGTGGGAGACGAAAGGTGGGTGCACGAGTCCGCCGGGAGCCACGAGCTCTACAACGCCGGACACCTCATCGAGGCCGCGGTGGCGCACTACCGGGCCACGGGGAAGAAATCCCTCCTGAGCGTCGCCGTCCGTTTCGCCGACCTCATCGACCGCGACTTCGGGCCCGAGGCGCTTCGGGACGTTCCCGGTCATGAGGAGATCGAGCTCGCGCTGGTCAAGCTCGCCGACGTGACCGGGGAAGCCCGCTACGTGGAGCTCGCCCGTTTCTTCATCGACGAGCGCGGAGGGGAGCACGACGGCGAGCCCTATCCCGAGGACACGAGCTTCGCGATCTACAACGACCGTCCCTACAAGCAGGACCACCTTCCCGTGGTGGAGCAGAGAAAAGCCGCGGGCCACGCGGTCCGGGCGACGTACCTCTATACCGGCATGGCGGACGTCCTCGCCCGCACCGGCGCTCCCGGTTACCAGGAGTCGCTCGAAAGCATCTGGAAGGATGTGGTCTCGACCAAGCTCTACCTGACCGGAGGCATCGGCTCTCGCGATACCTTCGAGTCGTTCGGAGAAGACTACGAGCTTCCGAACGCGAGAGCCTATACCGAGACCTGCGCCGCCATCGGAAACGACCTCTGGAACCACCGCATGTTCCTCTCGAGCGGCGAAGCGCGCTTTCTCGACGTCATGGAGAGAATCCTCTACAACGGCGCTCTTTCTGGAGTCTCGTTGAAAGGAGATACCTTCTTCTACACCAACCCGCTTTCGTCCGAAGGCGCCGTCGAGCGCGTTGCCTACTTCGAGGTGGCCTGCTGCCCCGCGAACCTGGCGCGGCTCCTCGCGCACCTTCCGGGGTTCGTCTACGCCCGGAGAGGGGATGAGCTCTTCGTGAACCTGTTCGTCGGGAGCGAAGCCGAGGTGGAGCTCGATGCCGGCAAAGTGCGCGTGACGCAGGAGACGAGGTATCCGTGGGACGGACGCATCCTGGTGACGCTCTCTCCGGAAACGTCGGCTCCGCTGTCGGTGCACCTGCGGATCCCGGGTTGGGCTCTGGGTCGGCCGGTGCCGAGCGACCTTTACCGCTTTGCCGATACCGGACAGGACTCCGTGGATCTGAAGTTGAACGGGGAATCGGTCCCGCTTTCCCTCGACACCGGGTTCGCTTCGATCCGGCGCGTCTTCGAGATGGGCGACCGGCTGGAGCTCACGCTTCCGATGCCGGTACGGCGCGTCGAGGCGCACGATTCCGTGAAAGGGAATCGCGGGACGCTGGCGCTTCAACGCGGGCCTCTCGTCTACGCGGCGGAGGCGGTCGACAACGGAGGCCGGGTCCTCGACCTGGTGCTGCCGGAAGCAGCGGAGCTCGAAGCGAATTTTCGAGAGGATCTGCTGGGAGGTGTCGTCGCGATCACCGGTACGGCCCGGCGGGACGGCAGGGAAGTCCCGTTCCTCGCCGTTCCCTACTTCACCTGGGCGAACCGCGGACCGGGGGAAATGGCCGTGTGGATTCCTTCAGCACTCCCCGTGACGAGCCGCTGAAGGGAGGCTTCGCATCCCGTCGGCAGGCCCTCGATGATTCTTCGAATCCGTTGCTCGAGATGCGGGACGGTCAGCTCTTCTTCTTGAACGCTTCCTCGACTTGCTGCTTTATGTCCTTGTAGTTCTCGTCGAGCAGCTTCTCCTCTTCCTCGGTCAGGACCCGGAACGGTACCCGCACGAGGCTCTCCTGGAACTTCACGTTCAGCCAATGCTGTCCGTACGCAATCCCGCCCGGCACGTGGAAGTAGAACCGTCCGAGACATGCACGCTCGGAGCTGAGCTCGACCTCGTCCCAGGCCATCGGACGCTCGTCCAGATCGGCGAAGAAACCGATCCGGCAGGCGCGGTACGCTTCCGGCGGAAAATAGTTGATCGAGTCGCGCTGGACTTTCGCCCGCTGCTGCAGCGCGCGCACTTCGTTCGACTTCCGGTACTCGGAGAGAGACGGCAAGGGAAGCGTCTTACCGTCGGGCGTCTCGAGCGAGACGGCGTCGCGGACCAACGTGTAGTCGGGCGTTCCGTCGCGAACCGTCATTCCGACCTCGAGCAGCATCCATTCCTGGCCAATCGATTCGTTGACGATGCGATATCCGAGGATGACATAGCCTTCATTGTTGTACGCGGCACGAACGAACCTGCCCTCCATGGTCATGACCTCGGGCACGCCGGGTTTCGGTATCTGCACTTTCGGCGTCTCCTGGGCCCGGGCTTCGCCGGCAATCCCCATGGGCCCTGTCGAAAGCAGGCCGACGAGCACGAACGTCCATCCAATCCGGTTTCTCATGGAGAACTCCTTCCTCGGCACCTCGAGGCTAGCGGAGGGTGGAAGATCGGGGAACTCGTAAAAGTACGGGGTGACAGAAGTAAATTTACCGGGAGAATGCCCCCTTCTCGGGCTGGATGGTTGGCAGCGATCGCAGGAGAACCGCATCGGTGCGCCTCGAGTCCCACTTCCGGGGCCGGCTCAGCTACGATTCCCTATGGGCTCGAAGCCGCGAGCGGGCCGATAGGATGACCATTCATGAAGCAGAACCGTTCCGCTGACTTTTTTCGAAGTACCCGTCGTCTGACGTCGCTGGTGCCGGCGGTGCTTCTGTTCGTCGCTTTCTTCGCCGTCATCTTGTTCGTCCGATCCCGCCTCGAGGGCGGAGTGGGGCTCCTCGTCGGAATCGGCGCCGGGGGGAGCCTCGTCTTCGGCGCTCTTCTCGTCTACTACAACGCCGTCGACCGCCTGAACCTCCGGCTCATTCGGAAGACTCTCAGCGCCCGGGGGGCGGGGCTCCGCG
>DAISKN010000776.1:0-3357 GCA_036820975.1 Acidobacteriota bacterium
CGCCGCTCCTCGAAGCGGGCCGGATCAAGGTCTACTCCTGCGACAGCGTTGCGGGACGCACCATGCTCCAGGGAGGGCACTCGCCGGAGCACCAGATGTGGGTCCTGAACCAGTTCCAGCAGGTCGTGCACCGGGAGCTGGTTCCCGCGATCCGCAACGACTGCCAGTCGGAGGGGATCGGGGTCATCACCGCCGGGGCCTCCATCGGGGCCTTCAACGCGCTCGCCGTCCTCTGTCGATTCCCCGACGCCTTCACCCACGCCGTCTGCATGAGCGGGACGTACGATCTCGATCGGTTCTTCGAGGCCCGGCCCACGGAAGACCTCTATTTCTCCTCGCCTCTCCATTTTCTCAGCGGCCTCGGCGGCGAGTCCCTGGCGAGGCTCCGGAACCGCTTCGTGCTCCTCGCCTCGGGAGAGGGCAAGGCCGAGAACATCGGCGAGTCCTGGCGCGTCGCGGGTCTCCTGGGAGAGAAGGGCGTCCCCAACCGAGTCGATTCCTGGGGACCCGACTGGCCCCACGACTGGCCGACGTGGCGGAAGATGCTCCCCCAGTACCTCGACGAACTCACCCGCTGAGTGGCATACTGGTCCGTACCCGTTTTCCACAATCAGGACGCGCGCCAAACCATGGAGCTCATGCTCTGGCGGTGGAGCACCACCGTCCAGCTAACGTCTCTCGCCATCATCGCGTTGTTCTTCGCGGTGTTGGCTCGATCCGTCCGCTCGGCGGAGCTCCGCTGGTGGGTCCTTTCGTGGTGCGCCAACTTCGTGGCCCTCGGCATCACCCTCGGCTACTGGTACCTCCAGCCGCCCGACTGGATGTTTCCCTTCACCCGGGCCTTCTACATGAGCGCCAAGACGGCTTTCGTGCTGTTCCTGATGGAAGGCGCGTGGTCGCTGAAGCGCCCTGGACGAAGGCTGTTCCGGCCGCGATACGTGATCCTCTTCTTCGCGGGATACGCGCTCCTGTCCGCCTTCGCCATCTCGAGCATCGATCAAGTGGGTATCGTCCAGCACCTCACGATGGGGCTCCTCCTCGCGGTCGGGTTCGGGCTCGTCCGGAAACGACCCCGCGACCCGGGCCTCGCGTGGCTCTCGGTGGGTCTTCTCGGCAGATCGGTTCTGAGCTTCGTCGAGGCCGCAGCCTACGCGCTGCAGCTCGCGCCCGCGGACGCCGTGGGGCCCGCGCTCCGCGCGACCACGGCGACGTTTCTCGCGGCTCATTCCTCGTTCGACAGCGGCACCGAGTGGCTTCTCGCGCTCGGCTGCGTGCTGGCGCTGTCCGAGCGGGCACAGCGAGAGCTCCGAGAGTACAACCGCGCCCTCCTCGACGCTCAGGCGGACCTTCGCAAGCTCGTCGATCGCGATCCTCTCACCGGCCTCGCCAACCGCCGATCGCTCGACGAGATCTTCCGTGTCGTGCGGCCCGAGGGGGCCACCCTCCTGTTCTTCGACCTGGACGATTTCAAACAGGTGAACGACTGGCACGGCCACCAGACGGGAGACGACTGTCTCCGCACGTTCGCGTCGGCGCTCGGCGAGAGCTTCCGCTCCGCCGACGTTCTGGTGCGCTACGCCGGCGACGAGTTCCTCGTCGTGGCCCGCGGTCTCGACGAATCTCAAGCGGAGGAGCGGATTCAGCTCGTCCGCCAGAGGCTTCGAAAAGCGCGGGGAGAGGGCGCGCTGGTGACTTTTTCCGTGGGAGTCTCGACTCTCGAGCCCGGAGGCGATCCCGAGGCTGCGCTCAAGGCCGCGGACGAATCGATGTACCGGGCGAAGGAACGGTTGCGGGCCGGGCGATCCTCGCCGAGAATTGAGGAAAGCGGTGCACTCGAAGACCACCGATTCCGGGCGTGAGCTCGGGGAGCTGCGCGAGCGGCTCCATCGCCAGCAGGTCTATCTCGTGGCCGCTCTCGCGGTCTTCGGCACCGCGACCCTCGTGTCCGTCGGACTCGTGAGCCTCTTCGGATTCCGACTGGCGAAGGACCTTTCGGATACGGAGGCCACCCTCGCCGAGCTGAAGGAGCAGTCGCTAGCACGGACCGAGGAGCTCGAAAAGGGACTCGCCCGGCAGGAGCAGGAGCTCGCGGCGATTCGCAAGGCGGCGAACGACGATCTCGAGGCGATTCGGGAGGCGAACCGGAAACTGCAATCGGTCCGGGACCCCGCGAAAGAATTGAGCGCGCTCCGGGAAGCCAACGAGGCCCTCTGGAGGGAGCTCGCGAGCCAGAGGGCGGAGCTTCTCGAATCGTTCGGCGAAAGGGAGGGGGAGCCGTCCGGGGTCGCGCCGTCGCCGGCCTCGCGCTTCCGGCTCGGGGAGACGAGCTACGTGGATCCCGAAGAGCGTCCGGACGCAATCAAGGGCTTCGTGAAGGGCGAGGAAAAGGTCTTCAGGGCGAGCACCCTGCCTTCGAACCCGGCGCTTCTGCTGATCGAGGTCGATCCGGCGCAGGTGGGTATCGGCGAGCCCTATCGCCTCTCCATCCGGCTCGTGAACCAGAGCAATCGCTCCATCGTCCCGCGATCGATGAGACTCGACTGGTCGTTTGAGGGCAGGAACACCGGAGGCGACGTTCCCGTGATTGTCGATCGGGTGGACGCGCAGAAGACGGCGCTTCTTTACTCGGTTTCAGGCCAGTGGACCGAGGCCCACAAGGACGGCCACGTGAGCGTTACCGCCACGGTCACCGTGGACGGAGGGGCCCGGCTCAGCAACATCCTGAGCTGGTGAACGCTCAGCCGGCCGAGCGAATCTCGGCCTTCACGCGCACCGGCGTCTTCAGCGACTTCGACACCAGGCAGGAGGCTTCCGCCTTCTGGACCACGCGCTCCGCCCGGGCGATGTCGGCCTCGCTTCCGACCTCGACTCGGAGCGCGACGTCGATCGAGGTGAAGCGCAGACCCTCGCCCTCCACCTTTTCGAGCGTCCCCTTGGCGTTCGCGCTCAGGCTTCGGAAGCCGAGCTTGGAGAACTCCGCGATGGCGACGAACGTGAGCAGGATGCAGCTCGTGGCGGCGGTGACGAAGGCATGCTCCGGAGTCCAGGTGCCGCCCGGACCACCGAACTCCGGAGGAGACGCGAAGTCGAGAGGCGGCAGGCCGGGGGCCTCCACTTTTCCTCTCCGCCCCTCGGACCAGACCATGGACGTTTCGTACTCGTGCATCTCCCGCCTCAGCTCCTTCGCCCGTAGTGTTGTTCGTGGAAGCGTCGGTACTCGGCGCTCCCGTTCTTGATTCGCTGCCACCAGCCGGGATTCTGGCGATACCAGTCCACGGTCGCGCGCAGCCCTTCGTCGAAAGGCACCTTCGGCGACCATCCGAGCCCACGGAGCCTGGTGGTGTCGAGGCTGTAGCG
>DAISKN010000777.1:0-3340 GCA_036820975.1 Acidobacteriota bacterium
CTCGGTCGCCGCGCGATAGGCTTCCTCGAACGGGCTCTCGGCCATCGGAAGGCATCATATCTCGCGGGCATCGGACTATGGCGCCCGGGACGGAAGCGCGCTATCTTTGCCGCCATGGATTTTCCTCTCGATTACGTCCGCGGCTGCTTTTGCCGGCCGGATAGCGCGGACACCGTCTATTTCAGGAATGCCTCCGCTCCCTGGGTTCTTTCGACCATCCGCGCCCTGAAGGACAGGTCCTCGGACGACGACCCCGCGGAGATCCTCCGGGACACGCGCGAGAGCCTGGCGGTATTTCTCAACAGCAACGAAGCCTGGGCGGAAGAGGAGATCGTATTCGCGCCGGATGTGAGGGAGCTCGCGCGGCGCCTGAGCGTCGGCCTCGGGGAGAAACTCGGGCCGGACTCCGAGGTGCTGGTGAGCGAGATCGACGACGAATGGAGCCTCGCCCCCTGGCTCGCTCTCGAGGAGAGGGGTGTTACGGTCAGATTCTGGCCGCTGAAGCGGCCGGGAGCGGGGCTCGACCCGGCGCGGCTCTCCGATCTCCTGAACGAGCGCACGCGGCTCGTGGTCGCCGCCAAGGCGTCCTCCGCAATCGGCACCATCGTCGAGCTCCTCCCGGTGGCGCTCCAGGTCCGGGACCGGAAGAGCTCGCTGGTCGTGAACTGGACTCCGTTTCTCTCCCACGGGGCCATCGACGTGCGTTTCCTCCGTTCGGATTTCGTGCTCGCCTCGACTGCCTCACTCTTCGGATCGCGCGTCGGGTTTCTCTGGGGCCGGCGCGAGCGGATGCGGGAGCTCCGGGAGGCGAACCCCGGGATCTTCGAGGGACTCGAGACCGAGCCGAAGGAGATCGACGCTCTGGGGGCGGCGCTGCGTTACGTCGAAGAGCTCGGCCTTCTGGCGCAGGAGATGCAGATCCAGCCTTCGGAGGACTACGGACGGCGAAGGCACATGAGGCGGGGAATGCAGGCCATCCGCCAGTACGAGAGGACGTTGACTGCGCTCGCGCTGCGGCGGCTGGCCGAGATCCCGGGAGCGACCGTCTACGGCATCGACGACTGGGATCACTCAGCGAGACGCATGCCCCATTTCTTCTTTCGGCTCCGGGGGAAGGATCCGGGCGAGGTGGCCTCGGCCCTGGCGAAGGAGAAGGTGAGGGTCGAGCACGGAAGCTTCGGCTGTCCGAGGGCCGTGCGGGCGCTCGGGCTTCCCGAGAACGAGGGAGCGGTGGCGGCCTCGATGGCGCACTACAACACCGAGGCCGAAGTGGAGCGGTTCGCGGAAGCGTTGCACGGGATCGCCTCGTGAAGCTTCTCGCCGATCCGTTCTTTCCCGAGGGTGTCGTCCAGGACCTGAACGACGCCGGATACGACGCCGTCCACGCGCTCGAGATCGGAGCCGGCGATCTGCCCATCCGGGAGTTCCTTCGGCTCGCGGCGTTCGAGAGCCGGGTCGTCGTCACCCGGAACCGAAGCCTCGCGCGCCTCGTCGAGTCCGACTCCGGGGTCAGCTGGCCCTCGGTAATTTTCTTCCGTCAGGACGCGGTGGAAGCCCAGGTCATGACCTCCACGCTCTTCAATCTCCTCAAGCTCTTCGACGAGGACTTGAAAGACGGGGCCCTGGTCATCGTGCGCGACGGCCAGACGCTTCTGCGCAAATTCATCAAGCCCTGAAAGACGCGCCCCAGGATTCTCTTCCAACGCAAAGGCGCAAAGAACGCCAAGGCGCAAAGAAGGAAATACCTGGGCCGTACGGGCCGAATCGGCACTTCCCATCTCCCCTGTCTGCGTATGCTGAACTGGTAGTGGTTTTCTCCTTCGCGCCCTTGCGTTTCCCTGCGCCTTTGCGTTCCGTCCGTGATTGCGTCATTCCTCACGCGACAGCATGGCCGCTACCGCGTCGGCGTTGTAGTGAAAATCCTGGACGTATAGCCCGAAGCAAAGGAGGACCACGCCGAACGCCGCCGCGCGTCCCAGCCGGCCCCTTCTGTCCAGCCAGGCGAGCGTCACTCCCCCGAGGATGCAGGCGAGCGGGGCGTACATCAGCTCTTCCTTCACGTAGAGGAAGAGCTGCGGAAAGAAGACCGGATCCTTGAGGATCAGGTGCAGGGCGTACGCCGCTACCCAGGACCAGATCATCTTCCGGGCGAAGGGGCCATGCGCCCACGCCCGAAGGCGCAAGAGCGCTGGAACCCCGAGCAGCACCCACAGGGGGTAGCCGAAGCTCAGGATCTCGACCGTATCGCGCATCTGGTTTCGGAGAAAGAAGAACGTGGCTTTCGGCCGGAAGACCTCTCTCAGGAGAATCGCCTGCCGGGTCGCCCGGCCCGCGATCGCCGCCCAGACGAACGGATGGTAGAACGCCGCTAGTGACGCGACCCCTCCCGCGGCGCTGGCGAGGAGGGCTCTCGCGGCATCCGGGGACGCAAGGAGCGATCGGCTCGTCACCAGCTCGACCACGAGAAAACAGCCGAGGAGGATCACCCAGTGGATGAGCGAGCCCGGGTAGGCGACGCAAGCGAGAAACGAAAAGAATCCGAGACCGAGAAGAGCTCGCGGGCTCTTCATCTGGTCGTGGTTGGCCACGAGATACGCCACCGCGGCGAGGAATGAGAGCTGGCCCAGCATGGTCGGCGTGTGGGCACGCGAGGCGTGATGCCAGGTCGCGATCTCGACGGCCATCAGAGCGGCCGCGTAGGCCGCGGTCTTCGCGTCGCCGGCGAAGTCCCTCGCGAGGCGCTCGGTCAGAAGGACGATCACTCCCGCCGCGACCAGACCCAGCCACTCCATCCAGAACCGCGGATTGTCCTTCACCGGGCGAAGGGCGTGGACGAGGAAGTAGCTCCAGGGCGGGTAGGGGGCGACATAGTCCTGGTCGAAGCCGGTGGCCGGCTTGTTATGACCCGCCACCGGCGTCGTCGACGAGAACTCCCAGAACTGATCGAGTCGGAAGCTATCGAGCCTCGCGACCTGTCCCAGATGCGCCCTCAGGTCCGGAGGCTGGTGGTTGGGAAAGAAAATCACCGGGGCATGAGCAAGAATCGTAAGCGATCCGAGGGCGGTGAGGCGCCGCGCTCGCATCGGCTCCACCTTCAAGGCGTGGCGTAGGACGACCCAGAAAAGCGCCGCCGTGGGCACGATGACCCAGAGGTGCCCGGTCGCGGCGACAGTCGGGCCGGGAAAGAAAGCGTGAGCGGCGAGTAGGAGCGCCCCGCTGCCCAGGCCGGCGGCGAGGGCCCATCGAACGCCCGCCCAGCGCAGGCTGGCGAAGACGAAAGCCGGCAGAATTGCCGCGAAGAACCACTGCCGATGCGTGGGCACGAATCGAGCTGACGCTT
>DAISKN010000778.1:0-3332 GCA_036820975.1 Acidobacteriota bacterium
TCCCAGAGGTCCCGGAGGCTCACGTCGCTCTTGCGGTAGCCTTCGCGCGCGAGAGCGAGGACGGCGTTCGGTCCCGCCTCGACCTCTCCGTCGACGCCGCGGGTGAAGTGAGCTCCGAGAAACGGGAACCGCGGGTCGGGGACGGGGTAGATCAGATTCCGCACGAGACTTCGACTCTCCTTCCGCAGCCGATAGTACTCGCCGCGGAACGGAACGATCCTCGCTGAAGGCCCGGCGCCGCAGAGCGCCGCCACCCGATCGGCATGAAGCCCGGCGGCGGTCACGACGCGCCTCGCGAGGACGTCTCCGGACTCGGTCTCGAGCCTTACGGCGTCTCCCTCGCGCCGGAAGCCGAGGAGCCGCGCGCGGGTGCGGACCTGGCCGCCCGCTTTCGCGATCGCGGAAGCCATCTTCCCGGCGACGGCGCGGAAGGAGACGATCCCGGTCGAGGCCGAGTGCAGCGCCGCCACTCCTCGAGCGTGAGGCTCGAGATCCCGAAGCTCGTCGGGCGAAATCGCCCGAAGGCCGGGAACTCCGTTCTCTCTTCCCCGCTCGAGAAGCGCCTGGAGCCGCGGCCTCTCATCGTCCGACGTCGCGACGATGACCTTCCCGCAGAGCTCGAAGGGGACGCCGTGCTCCTCGCAGAATCGCGCCATTTCCGCGCAGCCGCGAACGGCGATCCGCGCCTTCAACGAGCCGGGCTTGTAGTAGATCCCGGAGTGGAGGACTCCGCTGTTGTGCCCCGTCTGGTGAAGCCCGACGGAGTCCTCCTTTTCCAGGACCAGCACCGCGGCGCCGGGCCTCGCGCGCAGGAGCTTGAAGGCGGTCGCGAGCCCCACGATTCCGCCTCCGGCGACGACCACGTCGTACACGGAGGCGGTTATGGATCGCGGGAGGCCGCGGCGTCAAAGCCGCTACCAGGCTGCGGAAAATCGTCTGCAGCCTGCGCGAGCGGAGGGAGCCCGGCCCGCCAAGTGGGAATGCCTCGCCGACATCTTCAGGCCGCGGGGGTGGGGCCCCGCGGCATTGATGCACTCTACGAGCCGGGAAACTCGGCGAAGCCCACGATGTGTCCGCCGGGCTCCCTCATCCAGAGCTCCTCGGCCCCGTAGGGCGTTTTCCTATAGGGAAGCAGGATGTCCAGACCCTGGAGCTTCTCGCGGATCGCCTTCAGGTCGGACACCTCGCAGAAGAGCGTGGTCCGGCTCCCTTCGGCGGGGAGGAGCGCTTTCGGAAGATCGGCGGTCCGGATCTCGGTCTCGACGCTTTCCCGCGTCTGGTACATGATCTCGATCGCCCCGCGGGCGAACGCGGCGAACCCGAGGTGGTCTCCCTCGGGGACCTCGAGCGTCTTCTCGAAGCCGAGGCGATCGACCCAGAGCTCGATCGAGGGCTCGATGCGCTCCACAATGAGAACCGGGGTCATCTTACGAACGGCCATGGCGGTTGCACCTCCGGCCGGAAGATAGACCGGAGCGGCGCCGCGGGTATAGGAAATTTGGAACTTCCCGCCGCGCGCCCCCACTCCTTCATGGCGGAGGCGGCGCGCTCGAGGCTCGGCCCGTCGAGGTCGATGGCGTCCGCGAGCAGTTCCTCGCGCGTCAGACTCCGGGACATCAACCCCGACGCGGCGTGTCCGCCTTCGGGGGCGAGGACGTGGATCACCTCGTGGGCCACGACGCGCGCGAGGGCCCGCGAGAGCTCGGCGAGTTGTCGCGGGGAGGACCGGCCATCGAGATGACCGAGCGTTCGGCGCACGCCGGGATAGAAGATGAAGATGCCGAACTTCTCTCCCCTCTCTCCATGAGCGGCCGCCATCGTGTGCGGAGGAACGCCGAAGCGCCCGTTTTCCGGCACCACGATGACGTTGACCCGCGGCTCGGGGATCAGCCGAAGGTTCTCATTCTCTGAAGCCGCGCGGAAGGTGACGGATAGACCGTTCTCCCGGAAGAGGGCCTCCACCTCGTCGGCGAGGCGGGAGAGGCCGGCCGTGGGGAATTGCTTCGTCGAGTCGTGCCACACCACCGTGAGCGCCGGCGCCTCCTCCTGGGCAAGGGGTGCGAAGGCAAGAGCCAGGAAAACCCATGCAGCCATATCACCTCCTCGCTAAACTGGTTACGATGATTGGCGGCGCAAGTTCATCGAGCGGCTTTTCTTCGGAATCTTGGAGCGGCGATTCCGATTCTGGAAGTACATGAAGCGCGTTCTGAAGATCGCCGGGCTCTCGCTGGTCCCGCTGGCAGTTCTGGCGCTCGGCCTCTCGTTTCGATTCCCGCAGACGACCGAGAGCCTCTACGCTCAGAGCTTCTATCCCCAGGTCGTTCGCCTCTTCGCGGCGCTGAATCGGGTGAGCTTCTCCTTTGCGGAGGTGCTCCTGGCCTCGGCGCTGGTCGCCGCGGGCTTGTTCTTCCGGCCGAGAAAGCTCCTCCTCACGATCTGGTGCGCGGGAGGAGCGGGGCTCTGGGCTTTCCTCCTCCTCTGGGGATTCAACTACGCTCGCCCGCCCCTCGAGGAGCGCCTGGGACTCTCGCCCCCTTCCGCCGATCCTCGCGCCCTGCTCGAGACGGGGCGACGGACGGCGGCGAGGACCGCGGCGCTCTTCGAGGCCCTCGACGAGGACTCGGGACCGACGCGGCTTCCCGTGAGCTTCAGCGAGCTCGACCGAGTGATCGACGAGGGCTACCGTGAGCTCGGGCTACCCGGGGACCCGATCCAATCGAGGACCGCTCCCGCGAAGCCGCTCGCGAGCTCGACGCTCTTCTCCTACCTGGGGATCAGCGGGATCTTCGTCCCGTTCACGGGCGAGCCGTCGGTGAACGCTCTGCAGCCGGACGCGGCGCTCCCGTTGGTTCTCGCCCACGAGAAAGCCCACCAGCGGGGCATCACCCACGAGGGCGAGGCGAACTTCGCCGCGTTTCTCGTTTGCTCGCGCGAGGGAGCGCCGCCGTACCTCAGATACGCCGCCTACCTCTTCGCGACCCAGCATCTGCTCGGGGAAGCGGCGCAGTACCTGCCTCGAGAGGAGGTGGCGGCGGCGTGGGAGCGGCTCGGGAGCGGCCCCATGGCCGATGTCCGCGCCCTCCACCAGTTCTGGGAGCGCTACCAGGGCGTCGCCAGCGATATCACCTCGGAGGTCAACGACTCCTACCTGCGCGCGCTGCGGGTTCCCGAAGGAGTCGAGAGCTACGGCACGGTGGTGCGGATGCTCCTCGCGCTCGATGCGAAAGGCGAGCTGACCTAGCGGGTTGCGGAGAACGCATCCGCAACCTGCGCGAGCGGAGCGTTCGCCTTCGCGCGAAGCGCTTCGGCGAAACCGCGCCATAGCCCGAAGG
>DAISKN010000779.1:0-3320 GCA_036820975.1 Acidobacteriota bacterium
CGGCGGGCGATGCGGTGAGAAACGCCGCGCGGCTCGTGGAGGAGGACGGCGTCTTCCTGCTCTTCAACTTCGGCGGACCGGCGTCCGTTCCCATCGGGGCCTACGCGATGGAGAAACGCGTGCCCTATCTCTTCCCCCATACCGCGCTACTCACCCTCGACGGGGCGCGCTACGTCTTCACTTCGTTTCCTCGTTTCGAGGGAGAGACCCGGGTGGTGCTGCGCCACCTGTCGGAGAAGCTCGGGGTGAAGCGCATCGGGGTGATTCACGACCCGAACGCTTACGGGTCCTACTTCCGCGACCGCGCCCGCGGCCTCGCGTCCGAGCTTGGCTACTCCTTCGTCGGAAGCCGCGAGATCGGAAGCCGGGATCCCGAGAGCGCGGCGAAAGAAGTGTCGGAGCTCGCGGCGCTCGAGCCCGACGCGGTGATCCTGGCGCTCTATCCAGCGCAGGCGCGGAAGGTGATGGAAGCGAAGGCCCGGCTCGGCTGGAAGGACGTGCGGATGGTGGCGACGGGCCCTCTCACCGACGAGCAGTACCTCGACGTGGGCGGAGGCGTCTCCGAGGGCACTCTCGGCTTCTGCCACTATCCCGATCCCGGGTCGGCGACGGGGGCGGGCCTCGACGAGTACCGGGCGCTCATGAAGAAGTACTTTCCCGACAAACATCTCAATCGCTATTCCCTCTACGGCTACGTCTTCGGAAAACTCGTCGTCGAGGGGCTCGAGCGCGCCGGCCGCGATCTCACCCGCGAGAGCTTCCTCGACGCCATGGAGTCGATCCAGGACTGGGACTCGGGGGGGATCCTCCCGGAAGTGAGCTTCGGAAAGACCGATCACCATGCCCAGAGCGCGGGCTTCCTCTGCGAGCTTTCGAACGGGAAGTTCGAGCCGCGCACGGATTGGATCGATCCGTGAGGATATAATCGTGGGCGTGAGTCTCCCCTCGTTCTTCGGCCCTCTCGAGATCCAGGTGCTCGAGGCCCTTTGGGGAGCGCGGCGGGAGGCGACGGTTCGCGACCTCTCGGCCTCCTTTCCCGGCGTCGCCTACACCACGTTGATGACCACCCTCGATCGGCTGTACAAGAAGGGGGTGCTGTCGCGGCGGAAGGCGGGTCGCGCCTTCCTGTACGCCCCGGTTGCGAGCCGGGAAGGTCTGGAGCAGATCCTGGCAGCGGAAGCTCTCGACGCGATCCTGGGGTCTTTCGAGAGCCGTACTTCGATCCGGCCGATTCTCTCGACCTTCGTGGAGGCGGTGAGCCGCCGGGACGAGCTGTTTCTGGACGAGCTGGAGGAGCTGGTGCGCGCGCGTCGGCGCGACTCGAGCGAGCCGGAGAAAGTATCGTGAGCTTCGTCCTTCTCGCGATCGCGGTCGCTCTTCTCGTCTATGCGGGCGCTGTCGTTCTCGGGACCGCGCTCGCGGCCCCCCTGTTCCTCCGGGCCGGGCGGCTCTCCGAGCCGGCGCGGCGCGCGCGGCTCCTCGTCGCCTCGAGGGTCTTCCCGAGCGCCTTCGCCCTTCTAGTCGTCGGCGGGCTCGTCGTTCCCGCGTTCCTGTGGCTCGAGCCGCGAGACACCGTCGAAAGAGTCAGCGGCGCCATGGCCGCGCTCGCCGGCGCGGGATTCCTCATGCTCCTCGTCGGTCCGGTTCGAGGGCTGCTGTCACTTCTGTCGACGAGGCGGCTCCTGAAGCGATGGAACGGCGCCGTCTCGATCGACATCCCGGGAATTCCTCTCCCGGCGTTCGTGGTGAATGATCCCTTTCCCATCGTGAGCCTCGTCGGATGGTTTCGCCCGCGGCTCGTGGTCGCGCGCACGGTCCTTATGAACTGTGATGGCGACGAGCTCGCTGCGGTCCTCGCGCACGAGGCCGGGCACAACGACCGGCGCGATCCCTGGGTGCGCCTTCTGGTTCGCGCCTGTCCCGACCTGCTGTCGATGACCCCCTGGGCCGATCGGATAGAGCGCCTCTGGGCGGAAGCCGCGGAGCAGGACGCGGACGAGCGCGCCGCCCGAACGGGACCGACCCGGGCGATCGATCTCGCTTCCGCTCTCGTCAAGGTCGCGCGGCTCGCGGGGGCCGCCGGAGTTGGAAGCCCGCCCGCGATTGCGGTCTCGGCTCTGTATCGAGGCGAAGGCGTCGCCGGCCGGGTGGCCCGTCTGCTCGAGCGCGATCCGGCGTCTGAGGGGAGGCGCTCCCGTCCTTCGCGTCTGGCGGCTGGGTTTTCTGTCCTCGCGCTCCTCGCTTTCGTGTCCGCCACCGCTTTCGGCCTCCACCACCAGGTGCACGGGGTCCTGGAAGCCCTGGTGACCGTCCTTCAGTAGGAACTACGAGGTCTGGTAGTAGAAGAGACCTCGTTTCTAAACTTCCGGAATGCGATCCCTGCTCCTTGCGCTTCTCGCTCTATTCCCTTCGGGCGCAGTCTGGGCCCTCGAAGGCCGGGTCGTTCTCGCGGATACCGGAGACCCGGTAGCGAACGCCGAGGTCACCATCCTCGGCCGGACGGGCGCCGCGCTCACCGATTCCGACGGCCGCTTCACGCTCCAGCCCGACCCCGCCGTGCCGTTCGAGATCCTGGTGATCCTCCCCGGCGAGCGTTACATGAAGCCGTATCTCGTCGAGTCGATCCCGGAGGCGGGGCCGCTCGTGATTCGGATTTCCCCCCTCGTGGAGGAGTCGGTGACGGTCACCGCCGGCGCCGCACCCGACATCGAGTCCGCTCCCGCGAGCGCGACGACGCTCCTCTCTCATACCGACATCGAGGTGCGCCAGCCGGTGAATATGATTCAGGCGCTCGAGAACGTGCCCGGAGTCAACAAGGTTTCCGAAGGCCAGGCCGCGGTGCCGGCGATCCGCGGTCTCGCCCGGGGAAGGACGCTCCTTCTGATCGACGGCGCCAGGGTGACCACCGAGAGGCGGGCCGGGCCGAGCGCAAGCTACCTCGATCCGTTCCTCCTCGAAGGGATTCAAGTCTCGCGCGGGCCGGGCTCGGTGGCCTACGGCTCGGATGCTTTCGGCGGGATCATCCACGCCCGGACCCGGCGTCCGACTCCGGGAACTCCGTGGGGACTGCGCTTTCTCGGAACTCTCGGGGCGGGCGAGCCGCAGGAGCGCGTCGGCGCCGAGGTGAGCAAGGGCTTCTCCCAGGGCGGAGTTCTCTTCCAGGGCCACTACCGCGACTTCGACGACTACCGAAGCCCCGAGGGCGAGGTCTTCAACTCGGGCGCGACGGACCAGGGTTTCCTCGCCCGCGCGGATCAAGTGATTGGCGGCGGGCTCATATCCCTCGGATGGCAGAGCGATTACGGCCGCGACATCGACCG
>DAISKN010000780.1:0-3313 GCA_036820975.1 Acidobacteriota bacterium
ATCCGCCGAAGAGCGTTTTCGTCACCTGGCTTCCCCACTTTCACGATATGGGTCTCGTCTCCGGACTCCTCGACCCGCTGTCCCTCGGATTTCCCTGCTACTTCATGCCTCCGGCATCTTTTCTTCAGCATCCCGCCCGCTGGCTCATGGCGATCTCGCGATACCGCGGGACGCACAGCGGCGCTCCCAATTTCGCGTACGAGCTCTGCTGTCAACGCGTCACTCCCGAACAAAGAGCCGGCCTTGACCTCAGTCGCTGGAGCGTGGCGTTCACTGGAGCGGAGCCGGTGCGCGCGAAGACTCTCCAGACGTTCGCGTCGGAGTTCGCGAGCTGCGGATTTTCCCAGGGCGCGCTCTGCCCGGCCTACGGGCTCGCCGAGGCCACTCTCAAAGTCACGATGAAGGCGCCGGGACGCGAGTCCAGGAATCTTTCAATCCGGTCGAGCGAGTTGTCTCGAGATCGGGTCGTGATCGCGGAGGAAGGCGGGCGCGACACGAGAACACTCGTGAGTAGCGGCGGTCCCGCCATGACCGAGATTCTCATCGTGAACCCCGAGACGCGCGTCGTCTGTGGTGCCGACGAAGTCGGAGAAATCTGGCTCCGGGGACCGAGCATCGCCCAAGGCTACTGGAGGCGTCCCGAGGAGTCGAGAGACACGTTCCAGGCCTCACCCTCCGGCGAAGACGGCAGAAAGCGCTACTTGCGAACGGGAGACCTCGGTTTCTTACGCGAAGGCGAGCTCTTCGTCACCGGCCGGCTCAAAGACCTCGTCATCATCCGAGGCCGCAATCACTATCCGCAGGACATCGAGCTCACGGTAGAAGCGAGTCATCCCGCATTCCGGCCGGGGGGGGCGGCGGTCTTCTCGGTCGACGTCGAGGACGAGGAGCGCCTGGTGGTCGTGCAGGAAGTGGACCGGCACTATCGCAACCTCGACGTCGGCGACGTGGCTGCCTCCGTGCGCCAGAAGATTGCCGACGAGCACGAGCTCAGCCCCTACGCTCTCGTCCTGGTGAAACAGAACGGAGTTCCGAAGACCTCGAGCGGCAAGGTCCAGCGCCAGGCCTGCGCGCGGGCGTTTCTCGAGGGGAGCCTTCCCGTGGTCGCCGAGTGGAGGGAAGAGCGTCCGACAGACGCAAGAGAGGCGGCAGCCGAGAATCGCCCGCCCCTGAAGAAAGGGGCTCCGACCCAGGAAGAGATCGAAGCCTTCGTCTCCCGGAGGCTATCGAGCCAGCTCGGAGTCTCTCCCGACGAGATCGACCTCCGGCAGCCGTTCAGCGCTCTGGGCCTCGACTCACAGCGGGCACTGTCGTTTCTCGGCGAGCTCGAGACCTGGCTCGGGCGTCGCCTGTCGCCTACGTTGTTTTGGAACTACCCCACCGTCGCGGCACTGGCGAAGCATCTGGACGAGAGCTCCTCGGCCGAAAGGCCCGAGAGGCTCGAAAGGAAAGTCACGACGTGGAACCCATAGCAATCGTCGGTATCGGCTGTCGTTTTCCGGGAGCGGACGGACCGCGTGCCTTCTGGCGCCTTCTGCGTAACGGAGTGGACTCCATCCGTGAGGTTCCGCCCGATCGATGGAACGGCGATTCGTTCTATGACCGAGATCCGGCGGTTCCGGGAAAGATGAACACCCGGTGGGGCGGATTCCTGGAGCAGATCGACGGATTCGACGCATCCTTCTTCGCAATTTCCCCCCGCGAAGCGGTGCAGATGGATCCGCAGCAACGGCTCCTGCTCGAGGTGACCTGGGAGGCACTGGAGGACGCCGGTCAGGTGCGGGAGTCGCTCGCGGGCAAACCGGTGGGAGTGTTCATCGGAATCTCTACCTATGACTACGGCGGAATTCAGCTGAGAAGCCCCCTCGGCATCGTCGACGGGTACCTCACCACCGGAAGCGCTCTGAGCATCGCCGCGAACCGCATTTCGTACTTCTTCGACTTTCGTGGACCGAGCATGGCGATCGATACCGCGTGCTCCTCCTCGCTCGTCGCTGCTCACCTGGCCTGCCAGAGCCTCTGGTCCGGCGAGTCGACTCTCGCCGTGGCAGGGGGGGTCAACGCCATTCTTTCGCCCGCGATCACCGTCGGCTTCTCCAAGCTGAAAGCCATGGCGGCGGACGGCCGCTGCAAGGCCTTCGACGCGCGAGCGGACGGATTCGTTCGCAGCGAAGGCGCCGGCATCGTGGTATTGAAGCTCCTGTCGAGAGCGGTGGCGGACGGGGATCCGATCTATTCGGTGATCCGCAGCGTCGCAATCAACCAGGATGGCCGGACGAACGGGCTCACCGCGCCCAATGGACTTTCCCAGGAGGATCTGTTGCGCCGGGCTCTCGCGCAGGGAGGCGTCGCCCCGGCGGACGTGAGCTACGTCGAGGCCCACGGAACTGGAACCGCGCTCGGGGACCCTATCGAGCTGAATGCGATGGGGAACGTGCTTGGAGAGGGACGTCCTTCGGGGCGCCGATGCGCGGTGGGCTCGGTAAAAGCCAACGTCGGACATCTGGAAGCGGCGGCCGGAGTCGCCGGCCTGATCAAGGTAGCGCTGTCTCTCAAACACCGCGAGATTCCACCGAGCATCCATTTCCAGGAGCCCAATCCTTACATCCCCTTCGACACCCTGCCCTTGTACGTGCAGAAAGACCTTGCGCCTTGGCCCGGTCCGGGCCCGGCCTATGCATGCGTGAGCTCCTTCGGGTTCGGTGGCACCAACGCTTGCGCCGTGCTGGAGCAGGCGCCTTCGACCGGGCCGGCGACGGAGATAGCGCCCGACGAGGATCAAATCTGCTTGCTCCCACTGTCCGCTTCCAGTCCCTCCGCATTGGAGGCGCTCGCTTCCTCGTATCGCGGCTTCCTCGAAACGAGCGAGGCATCCTTGAGAGACGTCTCCTATACGGCGAGTAATAGAAGGACGCACCAGGATCACCGGCTGGCCATCGCGGCTCGCGGTCGGGCGGAGCTCGCCGAGCGTCTGGAGGCTTTCGGGTGCGGCGAGACGCGTCCCGGCATGTCCTCCGGTCGAACGATCGGGGGTCGGCGGCCGAAGCTCGCGTTCGTCTTCTCCGGGCACGGAGCCCAGTGGCTCGGCATGGGGCGGGCGCTTATCACGAAGGAAGTCGTATTTCGGGAGGCACTGGAAAGGTGTGACCGTGTCCTTCAGACCGAGGGGTCGTGGTCCCTCTTGGAGCACCTGCATTCGGACGAAGGCGGGCTGGAGCTGGGACGAGTGGGGGTCATCCAGCCAACCATTTTCGCCATCCAGGTGGCGCTCGCGGCTCTCTGGCGACACTGGGGTATCGAGCCCGACGCCGTC
>DAISKN010000781.1:0-3308 GCA_036820975.1 Acidobacteriota bacterium
CGGGACGCGATCCTCGGCGAACTGCGGAAGCGGGCCGTGCTCCTGGCGGAAGGCACGATGACGCTATCGAGATGAGAGCTGGATAGCCGCTATGGAAATGCCTCCCGTTTGATCCTGCCGCCCGGGACACGTAGCATGGTTGAATGCGCACCTGCCCACAGTGTCAACGCGAGTTTGTCTCGAACGAGCGGGTCTGTCCCGATGACGGGACGCTTCTGAAAGAGAAGATACCCTCCGAGGAGCAGGCCATCGGGCGTGTCGTCGACGGGAAGTACCGGATCGACGGATTTCTCAAGCGCGGTGGGATGGGCTCGGTATACCGGGGGACCCATGTCCTTCTGAACAAGCCCGTCGCCATCAAGCTCATACGACCCGAGCTCGTCGGCTCTCACGACATCGTAGAGCGCTTCCTCCGCGAGGCCCGCGCCGCGGCGAAGCTTTCGCACCCCAACATCGTCACCGTTCACGATCTCGGGCAGGAGCCGGACGGCACGCTCTATATCGCCATGGAAATCGTCGACGGGCAGAGTTTGAAGGACCTCATCGTTTCCCAGGGGCCCTGGGATCCGGCCCGCGCCCTTCGCTTCTGCCGAGGGGTCGCGAGCGCGCTCTCGGTCGCGCACCGGAACGGCGTCATCCACCGCGACCTGAAGCCTCAGAACATCATGGTGTACCGGGACAGCGAAGGGAACGAGAGCCCCAAGCTCCTCGATTTCGGGATCGCGAAGACGCTCGAGCCCGACAGCCCCGCGCTGACCTCGACGGGAATGGTGCTCGGCACTCCGCACTACATGTCATCGGAGCAGGCGAAGGGTATGCCCGCGGACCAAAGGAGCGACATCTACGCTCTCGGGGTCATCCTCTACGAGATGCTCGTCGGGAAAGTGCCTTTCGACGACAAGTCGATCCCCTCCATTCTGGTGAAGCATTTGACCGAGCCCCCGCGGCCGCCCTCTTCCCTGAGGGGCGACATCCCGCGCGAGGTCGAGACTCTGGTTCTTCGCTGCCTCGAGAAAGATCCGGAGAAACGGTTCCAGACCGCCGACGAGCTGGGAAAGGCCCTCTCGACGCAGGTGGATACGGCATCGCACCGCGTCCTCGATCCGACGATCGCGACCATCCCCCTGAACGAACAGGTCACCGTCGAGAGCAGCCCGGGGTTTACGGGAGCCGGCGGAGCCTCTGCGGCCCGAGCGCCGGTGCCGTTCCCTCCCCCACTCCCGGCAACCGAGGCGACGCGGAGGATGGAAAGCGGGACGGTTCGAGCCCGCGAGGTCCAGGCCAGGACCCCACCCCCTCAGCCCGGAAAACCGCAGGGAGGCTCGCGCTCCGGCCTGTTTCTGGGACTCGCCGTCATCGGTGTCCTCCTGCTGGCGATGGCGGTGGGAGCCTTTGTCCTCGTTCGGCTTCTCCGTGGCGGCTCTCCCGAGACGGAGACACCCGTCGCGACTGCTTCGACGGGAACGCTCGAGATCCCCGCGCCGCCGTCCGAGGAAGCCGAGTCGACGCCGCCGGAGGAGGCCGAACCGAACGAACCTTCGGAACCGCCGGGGTCCACGCCCGCGACAACGCTCACCGTCTCCGAGCCCGAAGAGGTGAGCGAGCCGTCCCCGAAGCGGGAAATACCGCCGGCCGCGGTTCGGGAAGAGCCCCGAGTCGCACAGACGCAGACTCAACCACCGCCTCCGCCTCCCCGCACGTCCTCGGTTCCGGCCCAGCCGGCTCCGCCGGCCGAAGCGCCCCTTCCCGAGAAGCCGACGGTGAGCGTGGCCTGCGAGGGTGTCCGGGACGCCTGCGGCGAGATCCGCACGGCGCTCCAGGAAGCACTCGAGAAGAAAGGAATGCGGAGCGGGAGGCCGACGAGCGCCGACGTTCTGGTGAACGTCGCCGCCGAGGAGATCGAAGCCCGCACCGAAGAGCAGTTCGGGAACACCTTCGTGATCCGGACGTACTCGGTGACGCTCGATGCCGAGGTGCCCCGATTCGGGGATCTGGTGACGCTTCCGCCCCGGACCTTCAGCTTCGACGCGCGTCTCGGAAAAGACAAGCTCCGCGGGGAGGCCTATGTGATTGCCACCTCCGCCGCGGAGCGTATCGAGAAATACTGGGAAACGAAGCGGTAGCCTACTTCTTCCGGACCTTGTTGGCCGCTTCCGCCTTGCCGGTGACGGTCATGATCGAGAAGCGCTCCTGAACGTCCACGAGGACGCCTTCTCCGATCTCGGATTCCTCGACCCCCAGCACCTGACCGGTGTCGGGGTCCTTCAGCTCCTCGCCCACGGAGAGGATCGTGAACTGGTCCCCGGCCTTGAGCCCGGACGCCTCGCCCATGTTGATCCAGGCCTTGCCGCCTTCCACCTTGATGATTTTTCCTTCGGCGCCCGCCATCGCTCCGCCCGCGTTCAGCTTCGCGAGGCTCTTGTGCGCGGCGAAGAGCGCGACCACGTTCTGGGATGCCTTCTCGATGGCCTCGCTCGCGATGCCCCACTCGTCCTCGCGGCTGAGAGAAGCGCCCATGGCGAACCCTCCGCCCTTCTTGACGTCACCGTCGGCGGAGACCGCGGTCACGCGCTCGGCGGTGGTGGTATCGATGAGCCTGATATTGATGGTGGCCTCGGCTTTCGTGTAGGAGCCGCCGATGCCCCCGAATCCACCCTTGGTGGTGTTGATGGCGAACTTGTCGATGCCGCCGGTGATGATGTACTTGATGCCGAGGACCTTCCCTACCTGTGCCGCGGTCTGCTGATCGAGCGCGCCCGAGGCCCCGAGCCCCTGCTCCTTCAGCACCATGTCGAGCTTCTCCCGCTCGATCACGCTGAACTTTTCGGAGAGCACCTCGTTCTCGGCGAAGGCGGTATCGATGTGGTTGCGCGCCGCGGGGCCGAGATCGCCCCAGAACCACCAGCTCTGCTCCGCGTGGTTCTCGAAATCCCAGATGGCAACGCGGATTTTCCCCTGGGCCTGGAGTTGTAGCGGAATCAGGATCGCGGCGATCGCGATCGCCGTCTTCAGCCGAAATCGAACGGACATGCTGCTTTCCTCCTTGGCTTCTCCCCATGGAAGCCTTCAAGGTGTTTGGGTCTGGGAGTAGGAAACTTTGTATGAGGTTAGCATAGCCGTAGGGAATGGGCCAGAGCCTCGAGGACGCGCCGGTGTGCTATTCTCCCGTCCTCCTTGACGGATTCCACCCACCGCCGACGCGCCGCCGCCGCCCTGTTCGCGGGAGTCGCGCTCTCGGCGATGGGCTACACCGTTCTCGTCACCTTCCTTCCTCTCGTGTCCGAGGACCTTCTCGGAAACCCTCGATG